>NZ_JBHTJN010000028.1:0-92735 GCF_042675725.1 Seminibacterium arietis | reverse complement strand
TGCCCGAAACGCCTAAACTATGTGCCACATTATTTGCATTTATCGGCGTTTTACCTTGAGCAATTTGGTGAGCATTATATTCATCTAATTTTTTATTGATTTGAGCTTGTTCTCTTGTCGCATTTGATGCACCAAAGATACCCGGCATATTTGCCCACGCTCTGAAGCGTTCAAAGCCTGTAAAAATAAATTCATTAACAACACCTGCACTGCCTCGATTTAAAATTACAGCCGTTTCATCAATTGAAGCCAAATCCTTATCGTATAAAATTGCACTGGATACTTTGTCTTCTCGTTTCAGATTCAGCATTCCCGCTGTTGCAACTTTACTTAAAAGTTGAGCTTGCTCATCGGTTAATATTTTATCTCCATAAATAATGCGTTTAAGTTCTTGTGAATTATCAGCTTTAAAATCTAAACAACTGATATGATTACAATCTTCTATTTTCTTTTGAATAGAAAATACGGAATCCTCATTTTTTTCCATTCGATAATAAATTTCATCTCCTCGCTCGTGAAGATTTTTCACAAAATCTGTCGCTGTTTTTAAATCTCGCTCGACGTCAGATTTTATTTTTTCAATATCCACTTTATTTACCTCCTGATGAAGATTGGTTTTATTAATTTCTTTTGCAGCTTCTTCTGCTGTTTTGCCCGTCAATTGTTGCTGAGTTTGTTCGTCTCGAATAGTGATATTTTTCGTGTTAATTGAAGCCGTTGTGATACCACTTTCACTGCCTTTATCACTTACTTGACCTAAGAATGATGTTGCCAGTTTTGCAATACCCCAGTTACCTTGAGAAGCCGCTCCGGCAACACCGCCCATCTCTACTTTCGATGAGCCGTCTTGATGGTTGTTTCCGATTTCTTGCAGTTTTACCCCAGCTATTTCTTCCGGAGCTTCCCCTCCGCTTACGCTAAATCCTCCATTCAAGCCGAAGCCTTTTGCTGAATAATCCGAATGATCATGGATATCCTGATAAGTCAATGTATTTGTTGCGAATTGATTTTTTCCGTCTTGTTCCGCTTGTTCTGTGGAGGTGATTGTTCCACCATTTAAATCGGTATGGTTACGAATATCTACATCATACCCCTCATCTCCTGCAAAAATCCCTGCTTGCGTTTTTACTCCCGCATAATTTGAGTTAGCTTTCGATTTATTGTAACTACCGCTCGCTGAAAAACCATAGCCTACGGTTACTTGCCCTTGCATACTTTCCTGTTTACCTTCATATTTCGCTGTATCTTGCAAACTTTGGATATTCAGATTTTCTGCCGTAAGTTCAACCTGTTTACCTCGCACTTGTGAGCCGATAATATTAGTATCACTTCCGCTTTCTATCGTAGTTTTACTGTTTTTATCACCCACTTGGCTTGCTACCCAAGCCTGACTTTCGCCATTACCATAGCCTTTTGCCACGTTTCCGCCGGCGGTTATCCCTGCCGATACTCCATTACCGAATTGAATCGCAACGCCTACATTAAAGCCGCTCGATTTGTTTTTACTGCGTTCAAGATGGTTTTCATCTGCCGCTTCGATATTCACTTTGCCCTCCGCTTTTACGTGTGTGCCGCTTAAACCGGCAACATCCGAACCGGCAATGGTAATATGTGAATCTCTGCCCGCTCCCGTTGCCTGAATATTCACTTTACCTCCTGCGTTCACTTGACTTTTTTCTGCCGTATTGCCTTCGCTGTGTTGCGTTTGTACCGATTTTTGCTGTCCGTAAGTAATGCTTATTCCAACCGCTCCTCCTGTAGCAGAGCCGTTAGATAGGGCTTCATCGATTTTCATTATTTGATCTGCCGCTCGCATTGCCTCAAACCCTGTATTTGCTGCCGCCATTGCATTAATACGGTTGTTTTTGCTATCACCAACCGTTTTTACAGATTTCAGCGTAGAATCAACCGCTTGTATCGCTGAAACAACTGCACCAGTTAAGGCTATCGTTAATCCTTTCTGCTCCATTGTGTGTTTGTAGTTACTCTCATAATCTGAACGTGCTGCCGTAATGTTGGCTGATTTGGCGGTAATATCTACATCACCGTCTCGGGAGGTCACGACGCTGCCGGTTTGTTGGTAATGTCCGTCTGTGCGGATTATTGTATCACCCGATAAGCTCCCCACTTGGCTACGAGCCGCACTTTGTTGGGTGTGGTCTTGTTCAATCTGCTCTTTCTTCTTGCCCACACTAAAACCAATTCCACCTGTCTCCATTAAACCGCTTTTCGTTTTAATGTGTTCATCTTCCGCATAATGCGTATTGGTGGCAGAGGTAATATTTACCCCTTCTTTACTATCAATCACTAGCTGTTTATCGGCAACCACCGCAGAGCCGTGAATATCGACTTTGCCAGTTTCCGAGTAGAGCGGAACATGATTGCCGTCTATCTCACTGCCGATATTTTCCGTGGTATCGTGGTAGTGACGGCGGGTTTCAGTGGTTTTACTAAACCAGCCTTTGCTACTGCCTTTCGAACTGCTGGCTAATTGTTCGGATTGCTCGCCTGATTCAATATGCACGTCGCCTTTTGAGCCGATAAAGGTTTCACCGTTTTCGCTGCTCACCGTGGCTTGGCGAAGCGTAGCATTTTCCATTCCGACTAGGCGAACACCGTCTTTGCCTCTCAGGGTTGAACCAATTTCACCTTGTTGGTCTAAACGATAGTAGTTATCCGCATTGCCGTTGTAGTGTTCTTTGTTGCTCACGTTCAGCGTAGTAATACTCAACGCCTTATCTGCTGTCGCTTTTAAGCTTCCTTGGCTTTCAATATTAGCGGCTTTTATCGTGAGGTTATCGTCACTATGTAAAGTTAAACGTCCACCTTCACCGGTGATTTTTACCGAAGCGAGTTGGTCTAACACCGTGCGGGCAAAATTGCCGTCAGCACTTTGACTTGATGAGAGGGTAGAACTGATTTCGAGATTTTTGCCTGCATAAAGGGATAAATCTTTCACCGCTTCAATCTTACCGCCTAAGTTGATGAGGTTTTGTTTAGCCGATAAATCCACCGTATCGCCCAAAATCGTGCCTCGATTTTCCAGTTGATTTGAGTGAATTTGGGTTAAATCCCGTCCTGCAATCACGCCACTATTTTGGAGATTATCAACATTACCGATAATTTGATTGGCTGAAATCACTGCACCTCGGGAAGTAATGTCACTATTACGAGCAACCAGATACACTTGTGGCACAAGGGCTGTTACTTTTCGTCCATCAGCCAGTGTGATTTCTTTATTGACCAACCACACCATATCTGTTGTCAGTTCGGACATCTGTTTCGCCGTTAAACCGACCCCCACAGATAAATTAAACGCTTTGGCATATTTTACGCCACTGTTCATTAACGCTTTGTATTGCTCTAAATCATCGTTGTAACCTGCAATAAAACGTCTACCCGTCAGTTGGTTAATTTGTTCATTAATTAAACGCTGTTCATAGAAACCATCGCCCAAACGTTTATGTACGTTATCGTGGTTGTGACGGAGCTGTTCAAACATATAGTCTGAACTAAGCCATTGTTTGCGGTCTGTAAATTTAGGATCGGTTTCGACCAGATAACCGTTTGGTGAATCTGGATTGATTTTATAAAGGCTTGCTTGTGGTAAACGAACATCTGGAAGATGAGTTTTTACCATCGGCATAGTCATATTAGAGATATCCTCAGTGCCAAATTTATCAATAGTTGTTTGTAATTTAGCTATGACTTGTCCTGAACTGATAATATTATGGTTATCAATAGTCGGAGTAAGCGTAATTTCTGTATTGGTACCAATAGAAGAGTCTAATGGGATCTTACTAATAGAAATCGCATTCGGTTTACCTACATTATTCGACACGACCGATATGGTATCTAGCTGAATATCTTTTACTTTTGTTTTTTCATCAACACTTGCATTGGATGTAATTGGGCTACCTATAGTATTTAAAACTAAATTAAACCCAAATGTTTCAATAGGTAAAGTTCTATTAAAGTTTCGGTTAATGTTTTCTGTATAGTGTGCCCAAACCCTTCTTGCTCCTCTACGTTTTCTCTTAGAAATTAGGGTGGAACTCTCCCCCGCATCAAATTTATGAATTTCTCCGCGTAAATCAATATTTTCAAAAAGAGTATCTGAGGTTATTAAATTGGAATTGTCAAGATTTCTGTCAAAAACCCGATCTCCTAAAAGTAATTTTTCCCCAATTAATAGTTGTGAAACATGATTTGTTAATTTACTTCCTGAAAATGATAAATTGCCCCCTATCAAAATTTTTGCAGGATCTTGGTATTCTAGTGTCGTTGTATTGGTTGTCCGAGTGTAAAATTTTTGGAACCAAGTTGGCGAACCAACTGAAATACCATTATCAAATCGAAAATAAGCATTACGATCACGGCGATTATTATTGTTCCAATCTAGCCATCCTTGAGCATTTTCTCCACCTCTTCCAAAGTAAATATCACTACTTGTTTCAGGTGTATATTCTTTAAAATAGGCCTTCTCAGTTTTAATACCCGTTTTTAAATACAGATCATGATTTAATAAAT
Source organism: Seminibacterium arietis (assembly GCF_042675725.1). Classification (NCBI taxonomy): domain Bacteria; kingdom Pseudomonadati; phylum Pseudomonadota; class Gammaproteobacteria; order Pasteurellales; family Pasteurellaceae; genus Seminibacterium; species Seminibacterium arietis. The sequence goes on along the minus strand of NZ_JBHTJN010000028.1, from coordinate 88,205 downwards.
TAGCCGTATTGATTTTACCATCTCCAAGAGCCTCAATAGTTGCACTCCCATTATCTAAAAAATCTGCTTTACCAGTTGCGTGATGGTTTTCATCCAATTGACCACCAATTAAAAGTTTATCTAAGCTAAGAATCAAAGAGTGATCACGGTTAATTAGTTTTTTAACACCAAAATCTAATCTTTCTCTTGCAGCAATCGTACCAGCTTTAGTTTCCCCATCTACCGTTTCAGATAAATTTTCGACCGTAGAGGAATTAAATGCCACATGATCGCCATAGATTTTTCCTGTACCGATATTGGTTACAGCAATACTATTGATTAAGGTTTTTACCCCATCAATTAAATCACGGTTCGTTAAAGTGTTTGAATTAAGCGTTGTCTCATTTGATGAAAGTTCTGAATTGGCGTTATTCACAATGTTATTTGCTGAAATTGTCATTTTATTCGCAATTGTCTGCTCAGTATTATTAGTGAAATTCCCATCTGTTTTAAGAGTGAGATTACCGGCTTCAAAAGCATTATTTAAAATAAAGCTATCTTTTAAAGTAATATTTAAGTCACCTTTAGTTCTAACGTTTCCTTCAGATTCCAAGCTTTTTGCATTTAAATTAACGGTTTTATTACCTTGAATTAGCCCTTTATCATTATTTACTGTTAAATTACCTCTATTTAATACATTTACTGTATTAACAGCTAATAATTCCCCTTCCTGATTATCCAAACGATTATTTGAAGTTATAGAAACATTATTCGAACTATAAACGCCCCCCTGTTGGTTATTGAATAATGAGGCTTTTAAAGAAATTTCTTTCCCTTGAATACCTTGTGTCGGAGTATTACCTTTTGCTTTTGTGCCTTGGTTATCAAGTTGCTCTGTATTAAGTGTTAATTTATCTGCATAAATGAGTGAACCATTATGAGATGTCGCACGGTTATTGATTGTCTGTACATTAATATTTGCACTAGAAGAAGAGAGTTTACCTTCTTGGTTATCAAGTACTTTGGTTGATAAGGCTAAATTACCATTACTTTGAATAATGCCTTGCTGATTTTGTGAACTCTCTACAGCAGTAATGTTAAGCTCGCTTCCACCATAGAGCTTACCTTGTTGATTAAGCAGAGTTGTTACGCCTTGTAAAATCACACTACCCAATCCAATAATCCCTTTTGCCACATCTTGAGTATTCTGGTTATCAATCATATTTTGGTTAGCATCAATTAAGAGTGAATTATCTGCACGAATAAGACCGTTCTGATTATTCATTTCACCTGAACGAATACTAGCCTGGTTTTTAGAGAAAATTAGACCATGCTGATTATCAATCTGTTCGTGATCAGTATTGAGTACCAATTGATTTGATGAAGTAATATTACCTTGTTGGTTTACTAAACCCTTGCTCGTCAATGTAAGCTGGTTCTCTGCGCTAATTATTCCTTGTCGATTATTTAGTGCTGTTTGTGTAGTAATAGTTAAGTTAGCAGATATGGAAACAATTTGACCTGCTTGGTTATTGATTTTATTTGCCTTCAACAAACCATCATTAACCACTAGAATTTCACCTGACTGATTTTGGATATCAGAGACTTGAAGTATAGCATGATTCAATACTGCAACTCGCCCGTCTTGGTTATCAAGTTGTTTAGCATTCAAGGTTAAATCTGTTACTACAATACCTTGATGCTTATCTGAAAGCGTATTGCGATTATCTAAGGTTTGTAATGTTGTAACCCCTGCTGTTTTTGCACGAATAGCCCCCTGTTGATTATTAAGAGTATTAGCATCTAAGTTCAGCGTACCATTTTGTGCTGAAATAAGACCTTTTACATTATTAAGATCAGATTGGTGGCTATTAATAGTCAGTCTTTCCCCGAGGCTAGCAAGTACACCATTTTGGTTCTGAATCCCCTGTTTTACATCAACGTGTGCTGAGTGTTGTGCAATCAATTTACTCCCTTGATTGTTAAGGGTTTGTGCAGTCACATTCACTTGATTACCACTGATTTCACTCTGTTTGTTTGATTTAATGGAATCAGCAACTAAATTGACAATATTCGCAGTAATTAAACCTGTATTCTGTAAGAGTGTATTGGTATTTAAATTAAGCTGTGATTGTGTACGCATTTCACCCTGATTATTAACGAGTGACGTAGTATTTACTGTACTATTTTTTCGTGAAAGAATATTGCCATTATTGTTATTCAGAGAGCCTGTATTTATCGTCAATGCATTCTGAGCGATAATTCCTCTATCACTCTGATTTTCCAATAGTGTATCTTGATTGTTAATTGATTGACTATTGCTATTGAGCGTAATGTTATTTGCTGAGATTAAGCCCTGACTATTTTCAATAACTCCGCTGTTAATAATAATATTTTTAGCAGCAACAATACTTCCTTTTTCATTTTCTAGACTATGATTATTAGTATCAATCTTTAAAGAGCTTTGCTGGCTACCAATAGTTCCACTCGTATTATCTAACGTACTTCCTGCTTTAATATTGCCATCAAACTTCGAAATAATTCGGCTATCTTTATTACTTAATTCTGCTGATGTTGTAATATCCAGATTATCAGCAAAAATTAAACTTTGATTGGTTGAACTCAGTGAGTTTGCAGTTAAGTTTAATCTCTCTGCTTGGAGAGTACCATTTTGCTGATTGAAATTACCTGATAATGTCATATCTGCCTGCTTAGCAGAACGAATGTCCCCTTGATCATTAGTGAGGTTTTTAGCATTTAAAGCCAAATTTTCTTGAGAGTAAATCAAGCCTTGTTGATTATCGATATTTGTAACATTAAGAGTTTGATTCCCTACACTGACAATACGCCCTTGTTGGTTGGTAATATTTGCAGACTGAATATTCAGCTTACCAAGTGCTACAATCCCTTTATCTTGAGTGTCTGTTAACGTCTGCTTATTAGATAGGTTTTGTCCCTGAGTATTAATAGCAACATTTTGATTAGATTGAATTAAACCTTCATCATTAATGACCTCACCAGAGTTAATCGAAAGACTATGATTAGATAGCATTACGCCATTTGTCGTATCAATTTGACTTGTTCCTGCATTAACAAATAATTTACCATTTGCCAATAATCGACCTTGTCGATTATCCATTCCCAGGGAATGAATAGTTAAATCACCTTGTGTTTTAAAGGTACCACCTTGGTTTTTAAGTTGAGCATTGACTGAGAGTTTCAGCTCATCCGTGCCCGTCTGTTCCCAAACTGCATTTTGTGTATTGAGCGAACCTTGATGAGAAGTGATTTTTTCTGCTTTAAGGTAGCTTTGTTGCGTTTGGAGTTCGGTTGGTGTACTTAATGATAGGGTTTTATCTGCAATCAACGTTGCATTATTCGCTTGAATGTGACCTTGATGAGCGGACACATTCACAGAGTAAGCGTAAGCTTGGCTATTATCAAGATCGATTTCTGAACCTTGAACATTGATCTTACCTGAAGCAATATTTTTTCCCTGTAAGGCTGCTTTTGTCGTGGCCGAAACCGTAATATCTTTTCCTTGAGCAGAATGGGGTTCAAGAGAACGCACTTCACCTTGTGCAGTATCTTTGAGTTCTACACCAGCTGCAATGAGTGATTGGGTTGAAGCTCTCACTTTAGGTGCTTGATAGGTAATGCTACCTTTAGCGACAGATTCTCCATTCTGGGTAATTTGAGAGGATGCTGTTTTATGGATATTACCATGACGAGCAACAATCGAGCCATCTTGCTTAATATCAGCGGTACTGTTCAGTTTGATATCGCCTTGTTTATTTTCAATCTTGCCTTTGTTTTCAATCCCGTTACTTGCAGTTAAAGTCACTGGTTTAGCTGCATTAAGTGTACCAGTATTGACAATTCGCCCTTGGCTATCAATTTGCAGGGTGTCGGCACTCGCACCAATATGCCCCGCATTACGTACACCAACGCCATTCTCCGTGCCAATCAGGTGAATTTTTCTGGAGTACATACCGCCCAACTCACCTACATCGATTGCCACTTGAGGTTTGGCTTCTCCTGCAAGTGGTTGATTTGTGTAAATAATTTGCAAATTTTTGTCCGTTTCTGATCGCTTGACAGTGTTTTTACCAGTAATAACTTTAGTCTCTTTTTTCGACCAAATGCCTGCATTAACCTCAGCCTCTCGGGCGAGGATTTCGGTATAATCCACACGACTGTTGTCTAAGCCTTTACCACTGACTTTTACCTTACCCGCTTCAACTTTGAAGTTATCCACCTGACCGTTTTTGATTTCAGGCTTACCTGTTGTAAAAGTCGCTCTACCGGAATTAATAATCCCACAACCTTCACAATGCAATCCGTTTGGGTTGGCAATAATCACATCGGCTTTACCTCCAGCAACCTCCACATAACCTCTCATCACCGAAGGCTTGTTGGAATTGACTTCGTTTAAAATGACTTTCGCTTCGCCACGGGCAAGATAAGAGTTGCCTTGTACCATACCGGCTTGTTGGGTTTGCGTATTCGTACGGCTGTTATTGAGAATAGTCCCTTTCTCAGCAATATCAAATTGGCTGTATTTGTTATGAGAAAGACCTTTATCGTTAGGGGTTTGGATATTGACTTGCGGTAATCCATTCGCTGTTTGGAGTATGATGGGCTGCTGATTCTTCGGGGCAGTTTTATCCGCTTGAATAATTAAGGTTTCCGCAAGTACATTATCAGAAAAGGCAACAAAACCCAAAGCACAGAATAGACTAAAGACAAGCGGTCGCATTTTGCAGATTTTTTGCAAAATCTGACCGCTTGATGAAGACTCACTTGCTTTACCTTCAGATTTTGCTAATTCAGAGACAACGACTAAACGTTGTAAAGTTTTACTGAAAATCACGCGAAAACATTGTTTGTTCATACTTTAATCCTTAAATTTGCCAAAATTGGCTTACCCGAAAAATTAATTAAAAACTGTAGCCAATATTGAACCCAGCGACACCATTTGAGGTTCTAAATCCTTCCGGTTTACGCATTGGTCTGCCTAAGAAAATATCGTAAGAGAAGCCTTTTGCACCGCCTCGCAAGCCAACTACAGTGCCCATCAAATGATGCCCAAGCTGATTTTCGGTTGCCCAGCCGGATACCCGTCCGCCATCCACCGCCCAATAAAATGCGTGATTAGGGACAAATTTCCACACCAATTCATTTCGCCAGTTCCAGCCACGTTCGCCTGAAAGGGAAAGTTCGCCGTCAAAACCTCGCACGGTATAACGCCCACCAATGGAAAAACGGTCTTGGGCAATCAGTGGCGTTTTATTCCATTGAGCATTCACACTAGTTTGCCATTGCCACGATTGTGTTCCCCATTGAAAAGGCTTCGTTAAACTCATACTTGCCGTGATGATTTTAGGGCGAGAAGTGCCTTCGCCAAATAGCTCTTCCGGTGCAGATAACGCACCACGAGCCGCCGTTCCCCGTTTGAAATTTGCCGAAAGTTCCAGCGTGGCTGTCGGGAAATATTCTTTATGATTAAATCCAGCTTCCCAACCGGCCATTCGGCGTTTTTGCACTTCAATTTCCGCCCGGTCAATGTAGTTTTGAGATTGGCGGGACCAAAGCGAGCCTGAAAGTGAAGTTTTGCGTTTCGCATCACGATAAAGTAGATAGGATAACGTGAGTTTGTCCGTATCACTTTCTCCAGAGTAGATATAGCTATTATCAAATGCCCCAAAGACTTCTTGGTGGTAACGACTTTTATTATGGGAAAAAGCTAAGTTCCAGTAGCCGAATGGCACGGAATAGTAGAGGGTGAAATTTTTGCTGGCTCGGCGACCTTTATCATCGCCTTTTTGTTTAATAGAGTGAGTAAAAGAAGTATAGAAAAGGTCATTTGCGGAGAAAATATTATCGATGGAGAGTGTGCCGCTGGCTTGCCATTTCCCTGTTGAGGTAGAACCCGCATCATCAAGTCCTAAGTTTAGACGAAACGGAAAAGCTTGGCTGTAGGTGATTTTTAAATCGCTCTCGCCCACCTCGGCTTTACTACTTTCGCTTGGCAGAATTTCAATATTTGCCTCTGCTGTCGGCACTCGCTTTAAGTTTTCAAGCGATTGTTCAATATCTCGGACGTTGAGTAAATCACCCGAATCAAAAGTTAGTGCAGTAAGAGCGTGCAACGGCGTAAAACGAGGCACATTGCCGTTATCCACTACAATCGTATTACGCACTTTACCTGGAATGACGGTTAAAACTAATTTTCCACTCCGTAAATCCTGCTCTTCCACCACGACTCGAGTCGTCACATACCCTTTGCCGATAATTTCGTTTTGCACTTGCTTCATCAAAATGCCCAAGCCCTCGCCGCCAAAACAGTGTGGCAACGTCAAACGGAGCGATTTAGCCGCCTTATCGAAAGCCCATTGGAATTGGCTTTGTGAGGTAGAAGAACCGTAATCAGTTAGTATGATTTGGTGAATAGGATAGCAGGGTGATTCAGTATGGGAGAGTAAAAGTGATTCAGAGGAAGAGGTATCGAGACGAATATCGGGCTGGTTTTGTAATTGTTCGGCTTGTGCCTGTTGATGCTGTTGCTGGCGTTGTTGTTGAGCAGCATCTATACCGCTTAATTGAGCATCAAGCGTATTAGCGAAAGCGGTGGTTGCTAACGCTGAAGAAATGAAGCTTAAAATGAAGGTTTGATGGTATCTCATAAGGTCAATAGAAGCTGTTATTCAGTTTGAAAGAATGTATAAAATTCCTCACATTTTTGCAAATTTAAATATTTTTAATAAATAATTGATTTAAAAGATGTTTTTTATTTTCATTTTATAGATATATGTAAACAACCGTTTTAAATTCCATATATAGAATAGTATCAACATAGAGCCTAAAATTAGGTAGATACGCTGTATTTTTTGTTAGAGTTAGATTTATTTTGAAAAAATTTTCTCTTCCGCTTGAATGAGAAGCCATTCAAGCGGAGAGAGTTTAAGTTAATAAAAGATACGATCTGTTTCCACTTTCGCTAAAAATCCACTACGACTTTTATATTGTGGATGTTATGCTACGAATCCATCAATATGACGAATTAAACGACTCGCTAAAGTAATATTAATTTTTTCAGACCTGTCAAAAATCCGCAATGTGGTAGAATTGAAGTATACATAAACAAGATAAGCAACACCTTAAAAAATGCTTGAAAGTAGTTAAAAAATAACCGCATTTTTTACACAGTGCGGTCTTTTTTTTCGAAATTTTTTTAAAAGTTTGATATAGTAATAAGAATAAAAATTTTGTGGATTTCTTTGAGGAAACGAAATGACAGAGAAAATCATTATTGATGAAAATCGCTTTATGAGAACAATTTCACGTATCGCACATGAAATTATTGAAAAGCATCATAGCTTAGATGAAATTGTTATTGTAGGAGTAAAGCGACGTGGCGCAGAAATTGCAGAATTAATTAAGCAGAAAATCATTGACTTAACTGGCATTGAATTACCTTCAATTGATCTTGATATAACTTTCTATCGAGATGATCGAGAAAATATAGAATCTCATACTCAATCTCCTATCTATAGCGGAGCATCAAACTATCTAAGTATCCAAGATAAAATCGTTATTTTAGTCGATGATGTTTTGTTTACAGGACGAACTATTAGAGCGGCCTTAGATGCATTAATTGATTTTGGACGGGCTGCAAAGGTGGAATTAGTGATTTTCGTAGATCGAGGACACCGCGAATTACCTATTCGAGCAGATTATGTTGGTAAAAATGTACCAACCGCTCGTAATGAAAAAATACAGGTTAGAACAATGAAATTTGATCATTGTTATGAAGTAGCATTACTTACTAAATAAGTTGATGAACCTTTTTTGAAATCAACACTCTAACTCTGTCGTAACTTTTAATTTAAGAATGGAATTTATATGAGAGTATTTAGTTTTAAAAGTCTTTTATTTATATTAATTGGTCTATTGAGCCTATGTACAAATGCACAAGCAGTTGAAAAAGTAGTAGCAACAGTAAATGGTATTCCAATCCTTGAGAGCCAAGTAAGGCAAGTCTTGGGCAAAAAAGCAGATACAGAAAAAAATCGTACAATCTCGCTAAATCATATTATAGATGATATTTTAGTACATCAAGCAATCCAACAATCAGGCATCAAAATTAGTCCAGCGAAAGTAGATCAAGTGATTGAGAATATAGCGGCTCAAAACGGGTTAACATTTGGACAATTGTTAGACGTACTAGATCATCAAGGTATCAATTACCAACTTTATCGCAGACAGATTGCCGATCAAATGTTAATAGCTGAGGTTCGCAATCAGGCTATTGGTAAAAGCGTTGCTGTAACACGTGAAGAAGTACAGGAACTGGGGCAACAACTCTTTTTACGCTCAAAAGAGCAAGGAAATCAACAAAAAGTTACCGCAACAGAATACAGAGTTCGCCATATTTTGTTAAAACTAAGTCCTTTACTTAATGATCTTCAAGCAAAATCAAAATTAAATAAAATCCGTACGGATATTATTTCAGGGAAAATTTCTTTTTCTGATGCTGCGTTACAGCATTCAAAAGATTACTTATCTGGAGCAAATGGTGGTGATTTAGGCTTTGCATTTCCTGATATTTATGCACCAAACTTTGCTAACGTCGTGAGAACTAGCAAAAAAGGAGCAGTCAGTTTACCATTTAAAACAGAATTTGGTTGGCATATTTTAGAGGTTACAGATACTAGAAAAGCCGATAGAACTAAGGAAGCTTATTTACAAAAGGCTTATGAGCAAATAGTTAATCAACAGCTACAACACGCTTCAAAAGATTGGGTAAGCGTATTACGTAAGCAAGCTCAAATTAAAATTTTCTAAGATCTCATAAAAAATCCCGATTTATCATCGGGATTCTACTTTATTCTCTCTTAAATTTATTATGAAATAAAAAATTTTGTCATTTACATTGAATACAGTGTGATAGAATACTAAAGTTAACTGTTATTCTTATTTACTAAAATAAAATTATAAGGCAGGATTTATGGGAAAAAGTGTTGTTGTACTAGGTGCCCAATGGGGTGACGAAGGTAAAGGTAAAATCGTTGATTTATTGACTGATCGTGTCAAATATGTAGTACGTTACCAAGGTGGTCATAATGCAGGCCATACATTAATTATCAATGGTGAGAAAACTGTGCTTCGGTTGATTCCCTCTGGTATTTTACGTGAAAACGTGACATGCCTAATTGGTAATGGTGTGGTTTTGTCACCAGAAGCATTGATGCAAGAAATGGGGGAATTAGAGAATCGTGGTATTGAAGTACGTGAACGTTTATTAATTTCAGAAGCCTGCCCTTTGATTCTACCTTATCATATAGCAATGGATAAAGCTCGTGAAGTTGCATTAGCAAAAAAAGCTATTGGAACAACTGGGCGTGGTATTGGACCAGCTTACGAAGACAAAGTTGCTCGCCGAGGTTTACGTGTTAGTGATTTATTTAACCCTACCCTATTTGCGGAAAAACTAAAATCAGTTATGGATTATTATAATTTCCAATTGGTTCATTACTACAAAACAGATCCCGTAGATTATCAAAAAACTTTAGACCAAGTAATGGCAGTCGCTGACATTATCACAGGCATGGTTGCCGATGTAACGACTATTTTAGACACAGCACGTAAAAATGGTGATAATATTCTATTTGAAGGTGCTCAAGGTACAATGCTTGATATTGACCAAGGTACATATCCTTATGTAACAAGTTCAAATACTACTGCTGGTGGCGTTTCAACAGGTTCAGGGTTTGGACCACTCCACATTAATTATGTACTTGGCATAATCAAAGCCTACTGTACTCGTGTTGGTGGAGGACCATTCACTACAGAATTATTTGATGATGTAGGAGTGGAAATTGCTCGCAAAGGCAATGAGTTTGGAGCGGTAACAGGACGCCCTCGCCGTTGTGGTTGGTTTGATGCAGTAGCAATTCGACGAGCAATTCAAGTTAATTCTATCTCAGGCTTTTGTATGACTAAACTTGATGTTTTAGATGGTCTTGATGAAATTAAAATTTGCATTGGTTATAAAATGCCAAATGGCGAAGTTGCCGAATACGCACCACTATCAGCAAAGGATTGGGAAGGTGTTGAGCCGATTTACGAAACTTTACCAGGTTGGAAAGAAAATACTTTTGGCATAACCGATATTAATAAACTACCACAAAACACTCGTAATTATATTAAGCGTATCGAAGAAATTACAGGGGTACCTATTGATGTTCTTTCAACGGGACCAGATCGTATAGAAACGATGATTTTGCGAGAGCCTTTCTCTGAATAATATCTGAGAGCGGGCATTCAGCTTTATGCCGAATGCCCGCTTCTTTTATCTTCTATTTTCCCATCAATACGCTTACAACATCAAAATCTCTTTCACAAAAGGAATCGTCAGTTTTCTCTGAGCTTGTAGTGAGGCTTTATCTAATTTAGTAAGAAGAAGATAAAGGCTTTGCATATCTCGATCGACTCGCTTCAATAAAAAATTAGCAGTTTCATCAGGTAATTCAATACCCCTTAAATGAGCATTATGCTGTAAGACTTCTATTTTCTGTAAGTCATCGAGCGGGTTTAATCTGTAACTTTCTCCCCATGCTAATCTTGAAGCGAGATCTGGCAGCTTAGCAGGCAGTGCTATTGGAGACCTATCAGCACTAATCAGCAACAAACATTTTTTCACTTCTCTAATGCGATTAATTAAATCAAATATTGCAATTTCCCATTCTAAATTGCCAATTACTGCCTGCAAATCATCTAAACAAACTAATTCCTGTAATTCCAAGTTCTCCAAGACTTCTGGAGAAAAATATTCTGACTTGCTCAGAGGAACATAAATTGAAGTGCGGTCATTTATTAGAAAATAATTTGAACAACCTTTTAAAAGATGAGTCTTACCGCTACTTTTATCCCCCCAAACATAAAAAAATGGCTGTAACAAAGTCTCAAAATTTTTATGCAACGAATTGAGCAACAATAAATTATTAGCTGTATAAAAATTATCTAAAGTTTCATCATCAATTTGATCAATCGGTAACGGCAACTGAGAATTTAACAAAAAATTTCTTCCTAAAATACACTATCCTATTAGAATATACAAAAAAAATAGGGATAAATAAACCCTATCCCTATTTTTTATTTCACTCATAATTTAATCAATATAATTTTTTGCTTTTGGTAAAATTAAATTTAAAATAATAGCAACAATTGCACATAGGCTAATCCCTTTTAAAGATATTTCACCTACATTAACAAACATACCACCAATACCAAATGTCATTACTACAGAAATAATACACAAATTCCTAGCTTCTGTAACATCTACTTTTCCACGTATTAATGTACTCATACCCACAACTGCTATAGACCCAAAAACTAACATCATAATTCCACCCATCACAATCGTTGGAATAGTAGATAAAAAAGCCCCTACTTTGCCACAGAATGAAATAGCAGTCGCCCAAACTGCAGCCCAAGTCATGATATTAGGATTAAAATTACGAGTTAGCATAACCGCACCAGTCACTTCTGCATACGTTGTATTAGGTGGCCCCCCAAGTAATGAGGCTGCTGAAGTTGCAATTCCATCGCCTAGCAAAGTGCGGTGCAACCCAGGTTTTTTTAAAAAATCCTTACTTGTTACTGAACTAATTGCCATAATACCACCTACATGTTCAACCGCTGGAGCAATCGCAATAGGTAATAGATACAAAATAGCTTCTAACTTAAACTCAGGAGTAGTCAGTTTAGGCAAACTAAACCAAGGTGCGTCTAGAACTGGTTGAAAATTGATTAATCCTAAATACAAACAAAGAATATATCCTACAGAAATACCAAACATAATTGGCACTAACCGCATAATTCCTTTAGAAAAAACAGCTACACTTAATGTTGTCAATAATGTCACCATAGACACTAAAACTGCATCATCGTAACTATAGCTACTTCCTTTACCCAATGCCATATCTACCGCAACAGGAGCGAGTCCCATACCAATAATGATAATAACGGGTCCTACTACGACAGGAGGGAAAATTTTCTGTAATGATTCCGCACCTTTAAATTTAACTAAAATGCTCAACGCAAAATACACTAATCCCGTACAGGCTAAACCGCCCATTGTGACTGCAACTCCCCAAGTTGCAACACCATATTGAATGGGAGCAATAAAAGCAAAAGAGGAAGCAAGAAAAATAGGAACTTGTTTGCGTGTACACAATTGAAATAGAAGTGTACCTACACCAGCAGATAGTAAAGCCGTATTAGAATCTAATCCTGTAATTAATGGCACTAGAACTAATGCACCAAACGCCACGAATAACATTTGCAGACCAACAAAAGCCTGTTTGGTTTTATTTTGTACATCAATAGATGTAGTAGTATTATTTAAATTTGTCATTTAAGTTTCATCTCACTGTCTGAATTAACTTGAAAATACGGTTTTTTTAATCAAAACCACATGATAAACGGCATACACCGTTTTATTTTGGACTATTTTGTTCCAAAAATCTTATCGCCTGCATCTCCTAAGCCAGGAATAATATAACCATTTTCATTCAAATGCTTATCTATAGACGCTGTATATAACTCTATATCTGGATGAGCTTTCTCTAAAGCTGAAATTCCTTCAGGAGCAGCAACCAACACTAATACTTTAATTTGTTGACAACCCTTCTGTTTCAACAAGTCAATAGTCGCGATCATTGAGCCACCTGTTGCTAACATAGGATCAACTACAATGGCCAACCGCTCATCTAAATCGCTAGCAAGTTTTTGGAAATAAGGAACAGGCTCGAAAGTTTCTTCGTTTCGATACATTCCCACTACACTAATTCTTGCACTTGGGATATGTTCCAACACCCCGTCCATCATACCTAAACCAGCTCTCAATATCGGCACGACAGTTACTTTTTTACCCTTAATCCGCTCAATTTCTACTGAACCACACCAACCGTCAATAGAAACTTTTTCTGTTTCTAAATCTGCTGTCGCTTCATAAGTCAATAAACTCCCTACTTCTGTGGCAAGATCGCGAAAATCTTTTGTACTAATGTCCGCAGCTCGCATCAAACCTAATTTATGCTTTACTAATGGGTGTTTAACTTCGACAATCTTCATGTTCAGCCCCTTACTTTATGAAAAGATTGATAAAATAAAAAATCGTGGAATTTTAAACCAAAATGTGGAGAAATAACAGTTATTCTATCACACCAATCAAAAATATCCTTTATTTAAAACTATTAATAAAGTGTTCTGTTGCTGCTTTTTCAATAATTGCACCTTTATATTGAATTACTACACCTGCAAGTTGATTACCTTGCTGACAACAAACTTCGAGAGATTTATTTTTTAAATAACCATTTAAAAATCCTGCATTAAAAGAATCACCAGCAGATGTAGTGTCCACTACTTTAGAAACTGGTGCCGTATTTACAGTACATTCACGATTTTTGGCATCACTAAAAAATGCTCCAACTTTTCCTCGTTTTACTACTACTGTTTTAATCCCAAAAGATTTTAAACGTCTCACGCTAGCTTGACTATCTTCATCTTGCCAAAGAGCTTGCTCATCATCAAAAGTAACAAGAGCTAAATCAATCAATGGAAAAAGTGCGGTATAAACTTGACGAGTTTCTTCAACAGACTCCCAAAGACTAGGGCGATAATTACTATCAAAGGCGATCTCAACACCTTTGTTAGAAAGAAGTTTTAAATCGTTGATAAATCTGAAACGATCTTGTTGTGGTAAAATTGCAATAGAAATACCACTAATATAAATCATATCCATCGTAGCTAATTTTTCTATCACCTTATGATAATCTTGATGTTGCAATAAATAACGAGCAGAGGAAAGATTACGCCAATATAAAAAACTTCGCTCTCCAAATTGATCTAATTTGACCATATAAATACCTGGTTGACGATTTTCATCTTGTAGAATCAGCTCAGTATTGATATTGTCTTCCTTAAAACGCTCAATTAGCCCTTCACTTAACTTATCTTTTCCCAACAATGTGACGTAATTTACTTCAATTTGTTCAGTTGATGATGTACGAGACAGATAAGTTGCTGTATTAAGCGTATCTCCCCCATAAGATTGAACCATCTCTCCGAAAGGCTCACCACTAAGTTCAATCATACACTCACCAATAATTGCTATTTTTTTCATCAGTTACTCCAGAATCTGCATATGCCGTAAAAACTGTTTATATTTTGCACCATTTAAGTAAATTATATTGTTTGTAAAATGAGTTTGCAATAAAAAATAAAACGCTGTTTCAATTTAACTAAATACAGGTTTCAGTTTTTCTCTAATCTTTATATTTTTATGTTATTATTTTCTTATATACCAATTTTTATACAAAAGTGCGGTGAAAATTATGGAAAAAGAAACTCAACCCGAAATAGTATCTTCAGTTTTAAAAGTTTTTAGTATTCTTGAAATGCTCTCAGAACAAAAAAGTATTGGTATCACTGAGCTTTCTCAACGCATTATGATGTCAAAAAGCACAACTTACCGATTTCTACAAACGATGAAAACATTAGGTTTTGTATTTCAAGAAGGCGAAACAGATAAATACGGTTTAACGTTAAAGCTCTTTGAAATTGGAGCTAAGCCATTAGAATATTTGGATTTAATTTCTATAGCGAATAAAGAAATGTTGTTTATTGCTGAACAAACAGGAGAAGCTGTGCATTTGGGTACATTAGAAGATAATGAAATTATTTATTTGCATAAAATAGATTCTAGTTATGCTTTGAGAATGTACTCTAGAATTGGTCGCCGAAATCCACTATACAGTACCGCTATCGGTAAAGTACTATTATCTTCTTACAATAATGATGAAATTAGAACAATGCTAGAAAACGTCACTTTTGTTAGACATACTGATAAAACTTTAGAAAATATCGATCTGCTAGAATGTGAAATCGAAAAAGTAAGACAACAGCACTATGCTGAAGATAATGAGGAACAAGAGGCGGGATTAAGATGTATTGCCACACCAATCTATGATCGGTTTGGACAAATTATTGCTGGCATATCTATTTCGTTACCAACAATCCGTTTCAAAGAAGAGAATTTACCTCACTTAGTTAAATTATTACAACACTCAAGCCAGCGAATATCCCAACAATTAGGCTACTATCATTACCCAAAAATTAATTTATGATGCTATCTCAATTTTAGCCCTTAAGCATTTGGATCGATAAAACTTCAGCGACATCAATTGTATTTTGCTTTATTTTCCAGCGAATATTAAAATCATATAATGTAGTTCCGTAAATACGTAGATCAATTTTACCCTGTTGATACGCTGGTCTAGGGTCTTGGCTAATGACATCCACAACAAAACGTAAAAAGTGCGGTTGTTTTTTTTCAATTTCTTTTAGTTGCATTTTTGCAATTGGTGTTAATTCTACTTTTAGTAATGGTTGAGGTTTAAATTGAGCAAAACTACATTGAGCCTCAGGCTCGTTATCTGAATAAGCAATATAAGGTTTTATATCAAACACAGGTGTCCCATCTACCAAATCCAACGAACCTAAATGCAACCACACTTTATCATATCCAATTTCAATATTATTTAACCGCACTTTAGACAACCCTAAGGGATTTGGACGATACGTTGAACGAGAAGCAAATACGCCCACCCTTTTATTTCCTCCTAAACGAGGAGGACGAACTGTAGGATGCCATTTTCCTTGAGGAATTTTATCAAACTGAAAAATCAACCATAAATGAGAGAATTCTGATAATCCTCGTACGGTTTCAGCTTGATTATAAGGAGGCAATAATTCTAATATACCAGTACCATCTTCTACTAAATTTGGTTGACGAGGCACAGAAAATTTTTCTTTATAAGGGCTACGAATAACACCAATAGGCTGTATTTCCAAAGACAAATCCAACATATTTTCCTTAAAATAGTTAAAATATTACAAATAAACTTGTAGAATATGGGGCTATTGTACGCAAAAGTGCGGTAGAAAAATAAATTTTTTATTAAAAAGTCGAAAATATGAAAAAAAAAGCATTTAAAATGTGGTTAGAAACAGCGAGACCTAAAACTCTTCCTCTTGCTACTGCCTCAATTATCACAGGCTCAGCTTTAGCTTATTGGGCTGGTCATTTTAATTGGATAGTAGCTTTCTTCTGCTTAATGACAACTTTATCACTACAAATTTTATCAAATTTTGCTAATGATTATGGCGACTATCAGAAAGGAGCTGATACCGCTGAAAGAATTGGTCCGCTACGAGGTATCCAACAAGGGGGAATTAGTGTACAACAGCTTAAAAAAAGCTTAATTTTACTTGTATTAACTAGTATTCTATCAGGATGTTTACTGCTTGCCACAGCCTATGAAAGCTTAACTGATTTACTAGTATTCACTTTTTTAGGAATTATTGCTATTGTTGCAGCAATTACTTATACCGTAGGAAAAAAACCTTACGGATACTTGGGGTTAGGCGATGTTTCCGTATTAATTTTTTTTGGCTTATTGGGAGTTTGTGGTACTTACTATTTACAAGTCCATCAATGGTGTAATTCAATTTTTTTACCCGCACTTGCAACTGGATTGCTAGCAGCAGCCGTGTTGAATGTTAATAATTTACGCGATCTTTCACAAGATAAAAAAGCAGGGAAAAATACTTTAGTTGTTCGCTTGGGTGAATATAAAGCACGTCTTTATCACTGTGCATTATTACTAATTGCGGCCCTTTGTTATCTATCTTTCAGTATCATCCATTTTGATAATTGGATTGGCTTTATTTTTATTGTATCCTATCCTCTACTAGCCAAACATGCTCTATTTGTTTATCGTAACAAGGATCCTTTATTGCTACGCCCTATGCTAGCTCAAATGTCATTACTAGCACTTTTAACAAATTTACTATTTAGCTTAGGCTTGCTTGTTAGCAAATAAGGCATATACTAGAAGAAAATTTTCAACTCAAAAAGAAGGTAGCCCTATGTACATCGATACTTCAGAACTCTGTGACATTTATCTTGATCAAGTTGATGTTGTTGAGCCTATTTTTTCAAGTTTTGGCGGATTAAGTTCCTTTTATGGAAAAGTCACGACAATAAAATGTTTTGAGAATAACGGATTAATTGCCGATATTTTAGAGGAAAATGGTGAAGGTCGCGTATTATTAATCGATGGGGGTGGAGCTGTCCGCCGTGCTTTAATTGATGCTGAACTAGCTCGTTTAGCAGCAGATAATGGATGGGAAGGTATTATTGTATATGGTGCTATTCGTCAGTTACAAGAATTAGAGAATATTGATATTGGTATTCATGCTCTTGCTCCTATTCCCGTTGCTGCAGATAATAATCAAACAGGCGAAACAGATATACCAGTCAATTTTGGGGGTGTCACTTTTTTCCCAGAAGATTATGTTTATGCTGACTTAACTGGAATTATCCTTTCTCAAGAACCGTTGGAACTTAACTTAGAATAAAGAAAATATTAATTTTATTTCTTTATATTTCAATGCGTTGGCTATCTCAACATATTTCTAATGGCTGTATTCCGTATTTTTACAGCCTTTTCTATATCTGTTTTACAAAAAAGTCTTTACAAAGTTAGGGAATAGAGATGAATTTATTCGTTGCGTAGTCATATTTAAAATTTAATGACCGCACTTTTTACTGTGCGGCTATTTTGATTTGTTTAAATTAGTTGCAGGTTTTTACTATTTGAGTTGTATTTTTGTATGTGCTTGACGAAAACATCTATATTTCAATCTTGTTGATTAAGAAAAAATTTTATCGACCACTTGGACTACCTAAATGTCAAGTTTGATTATAACAAACTTTTCATTTTAACTAAGTGGTCTTTATTTTTAAGTTGAGGTCTATTCAGTTAGAGACTACAACCCACTTAAATCCTGCTGTTGCTTAAGATAAGTAGAATTTAATTCACCTATAAGGTGGTTTAATAATTCTGAAGTATATCGTTGTTTTTCTGACAAATCAGCTTTAGAAATAATATCTCCTCGTTTTATTTGAAAAATAGAAATAAATAAAGCACTCGCCTGCTTAGTTTCTACTTGTTCAATTTGGTATCGGATTTGGATATCTTCTATACTATCACTACGCTCTATTTTAGACCAATTAGTTATGATTTTCCCTTTTTCTGCAGTAAAATCAATACGTTGCTCAGTCAGCAATCGTTCAATTTGTTTCAAATTATATACATCACGCAAAGAAAGTGGATAAGCAATTAATGCTCTCTCACCATCAAATTGAGCAATAGATTTATCAATAATAGGGATAGGTTCCACTGGTGGACGAATATCTATTTGATATTTGTGATCTTGTTTTATCTGAGGTATACGGTATGTTTGATTAGAGACAGGTAGATTAAGTCCCCCTGTTTCTAATGTAGAAAATGTAGGTAAATTAGAATTGCTATCACTGAAACCATCATTTGGTTTTTTATTTTGATAATCACTAGAACAACCCATTAATACTACTAATAATATATTAATAGTTAACCATTTTTTCATAAATACACCTTAATATTTCAACACACAAGCTAAATAAAACAATCAAAAACTTAACGTTTAGGATCGATCTTTATTATCAATCCTAATCGTTATAGGTATATTATAATAACCCTGCTATTTTTAAAGCTTGTTCTACTTTAGGTTGAGCTTCTTTGCTCAATACAGTTAACGGTAAACGTAAATTAAGTTCTGGAATTAACCCTAATCTGTGACATGCCCATTTTACTGGAATTGGGTTAGATTCAATAAAAAGTCCTTTGTGTAGTGCCATTAGGCGTTGATTGATAACTTCCGCCTCATCAAATTTACCAGCTAATGCAAGATTACACATTTTCGCCATGTCGGCTGCTGCAATATTATTAGTAACAGAAATGACTCCTTCACCACCAGCTCTCATACTATCTAAGCCTGTAGCATCGTCCCCACTTAATACGATAAAATCATCCCCTGCAAGTTGTTTAATTTTTTGTACTCTACTTACATCACCAGATGCTTCTTTGATCGCAACAATATTTTTAATTTTTGCTAAACGAGCAACCGTTTCAGGCAACATATCTGTAACGGTACGACCTGGTACATTATATAAAATTTGCGGTAAATCTGTACATTGTGCTATAGCTTTAAAATGCTGATACAACCCTTCTTGAGTAGGCTTATTATAGTAAGGAACAACAGATAAACATCCTGCTACTCCACTGCCATTTAGTAACTTAGTCATCGTTATAGCTTCTGATGTTGCATTCGCCCCCGCACCCGCAATAACAGGAATGCGTCCAGCAGCAAACTCAACAGCTTTTAATATCGTTTTTACATTTTCTTCGATGCTTAAAGTTGCAGATTCTCCAGTAGTTCCCACAGAAACAATCGCATGTGTACCTGCTTCAATATGATGCTCAATTAACTTCTGCATAGCATCTAAATCTACATCACCGTGTCTATTGATTGGAGTAACCATTGCCGTAATACTACCGTAAAACAAAGGACTTTTTGCAGCCATAAAAACCTCCTAGCTATTTTTTTATTTATGTTGGGTCTGCTTGATTCATTCCGTTTAAGATCGCTAAAATAGGATCAATTTGCAAGTAATTTTTTTAATTTTCACGAAATAAATAAAATTTCTAAGGAGTTTTAATTGGATACATTAAAATCAGGTCAAAAAGCACCGCACTTTTCATTATTAGATCAACAAAATAAACAAGTATCACTCAGTGATTTCAAAGGTAAAAAAGTATTAATTTATTTTTACCCTAAAGCTCTTACGCCAGGATGCACAATGCAAGCTTGTAATTTGCAAGAAAGCAAAACAGAATTAGAAAAATCAGGTGTAGTTATTATTGGAATCAGCCCTGATAATCCACAAAAATTAGCTAATTTTGCAATCAAGAAAAACCTTAGTTTCACCTTATTATCCGATGAGGATCACAAAGTAGCTGAAAAATTCGGTGTTTGGGGCGAAAAGAAATTTATGGGGCGTGTCTTTAACGGTATCCATCGTATCAGCTTTTTGATCGATGAAAATGGAGCAATCGAAAAAGTCTTTGATAAATTTAAAACAACTAATCATCATAAAATAGTTTTAGACTACTTAAAAAATAACGAATAATCTAAATAAAAAGACTTTTGAAAAGAAACTTAAAATGAGTCAATAAAATAATATTTAGTTTTACTATTTAACCTTATATCTCCGCTCTAAAAGACGAAGATATAAGGTATTTGTTAAGTAATAATATTACAATAATGATTATTTATTTGCTTTAATTTTTAAGTAATTGACTCCAGTATCAGGGAAGTCTGTAAACACACCTGTAGCACCGCCCTTAAATAAAGCTTCATACATCTGATCTACATTACTAAAAAAGTCTGGTAAAGCATCTTTACGCACAGTATAAGGATGAACTTCTAATTTGTGTTTAGCTAACTCTTTAGCTAATGTTGTATAGACTACTGCATTTGGCTTAGATTTTTCTTTATCTATCATCATGTACCAACCTGGTCCAACACCATCTGCATATTTTGCAATTTCTTCTACGGCACCTTGTTTAAACATCCAATCATAGTCATAATTAACCCACTTCCCTTGTGCATCTTTTTCTTGCGTTTCCCCCCAATCTGAATAGGCAACGAGCTGTACTAATTTCAAGTCCATGCCCATCTGTGGTAGTAATTTTTCTTTAATGCGTTTTAATTCGTTAAAATCGAAAGTCTGTAAATAAACTAAATCATCTTTTTGTGTATAACCGTATTTTTTCAATACTTTCAAAGTGGCAAGAGCTATATCTTTTCCTTCTTGATGATGTAACCAAGGAGCCTTGATTTCAGGATATATTCCAATCTTCTTACCTGTAGATTTCTCTAGACCTTGAATAAATTCTAATTCATCTTCAAAGGTATGAATACGGAAGTGAGATTTCCAAAGAGGGAAACGGTTAGGATAAACTTGAACTTGTTTACCATTTTCTACACTAAAATTTTCAGTCATTTCTAATGATTGAATCTCTTTTAGAGTAAAGTCAACTACATAATAACGTCCATCTTTTCTATGACGATTTGGGAATTTTTTCGCTACATCTGTTAATCCATCTAAAAAATGATCGTGAATTACGATTAAATGATTATCTTTAGTCATTGCTAGATCTTGTTCCAAATAATCTGCTTTTTGACCAAAAGCAAGTGCTTTACTTTCTAATGTATGTTCAGGTAAGTAACCACTTGCTCCTCGATGAGCAATAATGATTTTATCCTGTAAATTAACATTATTTGATTCAGCCTGTGTAGAACAGCCAGAAAGTGTTGCCACCACCAAGGCTACTGCACAAAAAGGAATAGCTAATTTCATGATATTCTCCTTAAATAGAAATAAAATTGATAGTAGAAGTGCGGTCAAATTTCTGTAAATTTCAACCTCTAATCAAGAAAAAGGAAAGATAGTTTCCTATCTTTCCTTTTTACTGTTATTTACCGTAATGGTCGTTTAGTCTTGCTTTATGCTTACCTTCTTCAATCATCGTGATAAACATGAGCAACACTGCTAACACACCACCTGCGATCATGACATAGAAGCCACCATCCCAACCATAGTACTCAGCTGCCCAACCAACAACCGCTGATGCTGATACTGTACCACCTAAGTAACCAAATAAGCCCGTAAAACCTGCTGATGTACCTGCTGCTTTTTTCGGTGCAAGCTCAAGTGCATGTAAACCAATTAACATAACTGGACCGTAAATCAGGAACCCAACGGTAGTCATTAAAATAAAGTCAGTTAATTGATATGGGTTTTGATACCATGCTTTTCCTGCATATTGTGCTAATTCATGTTCTGGTGTTGCTGGATTCATCCATAATGCGATTACTGCTAAAGTAGTTAAAATCATAAAAATAAAACCAGTCAGCCCTCGTTTACCTTTGAATACTTTATCAGAAACCCATCCACATAATAATGTACCAGGCACAGCTGCTAATTCATAAATAGTATAAGCCCAAGCAGTACCTTTAATGTTAAAATGCTTCACCTCTCCCAAATATACTGGAGACCATTTTAAAACACCATAACGGATTAAATAAACAAACACGTTAGCAATAGCGATATACCATAACAATCTATTTTTTAGGACATAAGTAACAAAAATTTCTTTAGTACTTAAATTATTTTCATAAGTTTTTTCGTTGTAATCATCTGGATAGTCATTTCGCCATTTCTCAATTGCTGGTAATCCACAAGATTGTGGTGTATCTTTCATCACAAAATAAACAGGAATAGCACAAATCATTGCTGCAATACCAGGAAAATAAAGTGCTTGTTGCCATACATCTTTTGCAGTCGCATGTACACCATATTCACTAAAATAAATTGCACTTGCTAACAACACCATTAATCCTGGTACCATACCACCTATATTGTGAGCACAGTTCCAAATAGAAACTATTGTTCCACGTTCAGATTTAGACCACCAATGAACCATTGTACGCCCACAAGGAGGCCAGCCCATACCTTGAAACCAGCCGTTCAAGAAGATCATAACAAACATCACAGCAATACCAGAAGTTGCCCACGGCATCAATCCCATCATTGTCATGCATAAACCAGACAATAACAAACCGAAAGGTAAGAAAACTCTCGGGTTTGAGCGATCTGACATTCCTGCCATCACAAACTTAGATAAGCCATATGCCAAACCAGCACCAGTACCGATAATTCCTAATTCTGCTTTATTATATAAACCCGCCTCAATTAACCCTTTTTGTGCTAAGTCAAAGTTTGCACGCACAAAGTAATAAGCAGCATAACCAAAAAAGATTCCCATAAAAACTTGCCAACGCAAACGTTTATAGGTCGGATCAATTTTTTCTTTTGGCAGCTCCGCAATAAAGGGAGCTGGTTTAAAAGGACCAAACATAATTTGTTCTCCAATAATTTAGTTAAGTAGTACAACAAATTCGCTATTTTTATCTTATAAATACAACAAATGCTCTTTTAAGAAAGAGTAAAAATATAATAACGATTATTTTGAATATAAAAAGTATAAATAATTCATATTGTGATGAATATCACAGATTTTTTCTTTTTATTACTCTAATGAAAATAAAATAGTGATCTATATCACATAAATTAACAATAAATCGCTCATTTTATTTTCTAAAACGAGCATTTGACGTATCATATGACTAATATATTTCGTTTATAACATCTTTTCGTTTTATAGAGTGGGGAAAATACTATGTCTGTTTCAGCTTTATATCGCTATGAAGATTTTCCGCCAGTTAATACTGATGTCATAATCATCGGTGGAGGTGCAACGGGTGCTGGTATTGCTCGAGACTGTGCATTACGTGGTATTAATTGTATCTTAATAGAACGCCGTGATATTGCTACAGGGGCAACTGGTCGAAATCACGGTTTATTACATAGTGGTGCGAGATACGCTGTCAATGACAAAGAGTCTGCGGAAGAATGCATCCAAGAAAATATGATCTTAAAACGCATTGCACGCCACTGCGTAGAAGACACTAAAGGTCTTTTTATTACTCTTCCAGAAGATGATCTGAATTATCAAAAAACTTTTATTGATTCTTGTCAAGCCGCAGGAATTGAGGCTGTGGCAATTGAACCCGATCTAGCTAAATATATTGAACCCTCAGTAAATCCAGACTTAGTGGGGGCTGTTGTTGTGCCTGATGGCTCAATAGATCCTTTTCGCCTAACTGCCGCAAATATGATTGATGCTCGTGAGCATGGTGCAAAAATCTTTACTTATTGTGAAGTCAAAGAATTAATTCAAGAGGGTGGTCGCATAATTGGCACAAAAGTCTACGATATTAAGAATAAAATCTACCGCTCTTTTTTTGCACCTATAGTAATTAATGCGGGTGGAATTTGGGGACAAGGAATCGCAGAATATGCTGGTTTAAAAATTAAAATGTTTCCTGCTAAAGGAGCATTACTAGTGATGGGACATCGTATCAATAATTTAGTCATTAACCGCTGCCGTAAACCTGCTGATGCCGATATTTTAGTTCCAGGAGATACTATTTGCGTTATTGGTACAACTTCTGATCGAATCCCCTATGACCAAATAGATAATATGATCGTAACTCCCGAAGAAGTCGATATTCTATTTCGTGAAGGGGAAAAACTTGCACCAAGCTTACGCCATACTCGTGTATTGAGAGCTTACGCTGGGGTACGTCCATTAGTGGCTAGCAATGATGATCCTTCAGGGCGAAATGTTAGTCGAGGTATTGTTTTATTAGATCACGCTGAACGAGATGGCCTTGATGGTTTTATTACTATTACAGGCGGAAAATTGATGACATATCGTTTAATGGCTGAATGGGCTACTGATTTAGTTTGCAAAAAACTCAATAAAGAAGCTAAATGCATTACTGCTGAACAGGCACTACCTGGTTCAGATATAGAAATGGATAAAAAAGCGAAGGATGCTATTATTTCGTTACCTAAACCAATTCAAATTTCTGCGATTTATCGCCATGGTCAGCGAGCTGCTCGTTTGTTGAAAAAAGAACGTTTAGATAGTTCTTTAGTTTGCGAGTGTGAAGCTGTAACTGTTGGTGAAGTTCGATATGCTGTTAATGAATTAAAAGTAAATAATTTAGTTGACTTACGTCGTCGGACTCGTGTGGGTATGGGGACTTGTCAAGCTGAACTTTGTGCCTGTAGGGCAGCAGGATTAATGTCTCGTTTCAAAGTCGCTACACCTCGTCAATCTATAATACAATTATCTTCTTTTATGGAAGAAAGGTGGCGTGGAATTGAGCCTATTGCATGGGGCGATGCAGTCCGAGAAGCAGAATTTTCAAGCTGGATTTATTACAGTTTATTAGGGTTAAACACTGTTCAACCATTAACTGAACAAGTACAAAAAGGAACAGATAGCAATGAATTTTGATGTAGTGATTATTGGTGGTGGACTAGCTGGGCTAACCTGTGGTATTGCCCTACAACAACGAGGTAAACGATGTGCAGTAATTAATAATGGACAATCAGCAATTAATTTTTCATCAGGCTCTATGGATTTATTAGGCAAGTTACCAAATGGTGAAACCGTAGATAGTTTTATAAATTCCTATGATGAATTAGCTGAGCAATTACCACAACATCCTTATTGTTTACTTGGAAAAGAAAAAGTTTTAAGCAAAGCAGCTCAATTTGAGCAACTAGCATTGGAAATGGATTTAGGGTTAATAGGAAGTCTCGCACAAAATCACCTACGAGTAACACCTTTGGGTGGATTGCAACACACATGGTTATCAGCAAATAGCGTGCCGACTTTAGGATTAACTGAAGAGAAATTTCCTCACAAGCACATCGCAGTGTTAGGAATTGAAAGTTATCATGATTTTCAACCGCACTTATTAGCAGAAAATCTAAAACAAAATCATCAATTTACACATTGCGAAGTAACAACAGCATTGCTATCAATTCCTAAACTAGATCAATTGCGTGAAAATTCTAGAGAATTTCGTAGCATTAATATTTCTCAATTGTTAGAACATAGATTAGAACGCAGAGAACTTATTAATGAAATCAAGCAGGTTGCAAAAGGGGCTGATTGTATTTTCTTACCCGCTTGCTTCGGATTAGATGATCAAAAATTTGTCAATCAATTAAAACAAGATACGGGGTTAAATTTATACGAGTTACCAACTTTACCGCCTTCATTACTAGGCATCCGTCAACATAAACAGCTACTACGCTATTTTCAATCTTTAGGTGGTTTGATGTTGAATGGTGACAAAGCGATTAAAGCCGTTATTGAAAATAATCAAGTTAAACAAATTTTTACTCAATTACATCAAGAGCATGGTATCCAAGCGGATAATTTTGTATTGTCCTCAGGAAGCTTTTTTAGCAATGGATTAGCATCTTCTTTTGAACGTATTTTTGAACCTCTTTTTGATGCTGATATTACAGGTAATAATGAAAATTTTAAATCGTATGATCGGTTAACTTGGACAACTAGTAAATTCGCCTCTCCACAACCTTATCAATCTGCTGGTATTGCCATCAACAACTTTTGTCAAGTACAAAAGAGCGGTCAAATTTTGCAAAATTTATATGCGGCAGGTAACGTAATCGGTGGTTATAACGCACTTGAATTGGGCTGTGGTTCAGGTGTTTCTATAGTTACTGCACTTTGTGTAGCAGACAATATTCTGAATCAATAAGGAGGAGCTATGAATATTCAGCAACTTATTGAAAATGCAAAACAAAATGTAGGCACTTCAATAGAAACAGAATTTCAAGATAGCAGTTTTGAGAGTTGTATCAAATGTACAGCTTGTACTTCTGTTTGTCCTGTGTCGCGACAAAATCCGCTTTACCCAGGCCCTAAACAAGCAGGTCCAGATGGGGAACGTCTGCGGTTAAAAAGTGCAAAATTGTACGATGAAGCTTTAAAATACTGCATTAACTGCAAACGTTGTGAAGTAGCCTGCCCATCTGATGTGAAAATTGGAGACATTATTGTACGAGCAAGAAACAAACACCTTGACCAACAGCATAAGTCTCTGAACCACAAATTGCGTGATGCAATTTTAAGTAATACAGATATTATGGGCAAAATGAACACTCCTTTTGCCCCAGTTGTAAATGCAATCACTCGACTAAAAGTCTCTCGTTTTCTATTAGAAAAAACACTAAATATCAGTCAGCATCGTAGTTTACCAAAATACAGCTTCGGGTCTTTCCGTCAATGGTATAAAAAACACGCATTAGAAAAACAAATTTATTTTCGTGATAAAGTCGCATACTATCATGGCTGTTATGTGAACTATAATAATCCATCACTAGGACAAGATTTAATTAAAGTACTGAATGCCATAGATATTGGTGTTGTGTTACTGGAGAAAGAAAGATGTTGTGGTTTACCATTAATGGTTAATGGCTTTCCAAAACGAGCTAAAAAACAGGCTATGTTTAATATTCAACAAATTGAAAAGATCATTGTAGAACGAGAATTAGATATTGTAGGCACTTCATCGAGTTGCACAATGAATCTGCGTGATGAATATCATCACATTTTAGGCATGGATAATGTGAAAATCCGACCGCACATCAGTATTATTACTAAATATTTATATCAACAATTCAAACAAGGGAAAATCCCACAGTTTAAATCTATGCCATTACGGATTGCTTATCATACTGCTTGTCATGTAGAAAAAGCAGGATGGAGTCTTTATACGCTATCATTGTTAAAACATATCCCAAATTTAGAAGTGACTATTTTGCCTTCACAATGTTGTGGTATTGCAGGTACTTACGGATTTAAATCTGAGAATTATGAAACATCACAAGCTATTGGAAAAACACTATTTAATCATATCGAACAGGGAAATTTTGACTTCGTAATTTCCGAATGTGAAACCTGTAAATGGCAAATTGATATGTCGACTAGTAAAACCTGTTTGCACCCTGTGACGTTGTTAGCAATGGCTCTCAAATAAAGTAATCAGAATTCACATTGATCTTTGAAAGTTGTGCCATTTAAATGACACAACTTTTTAGTTTAAATAATAAACTAACGACAAATATGTAATTTCACATTACTAGAATGAATAAGATTACTAATTTGTTCAGGAGGAATGCTATCAGTGAATAAGTATTCTACTTCACTCAATGATCCCAAATGAACCATTGCCCGACGAGAAAATTTAGAATGATCTGTGACTAAAATAGTATTTCTCGAACTCTCTATAATCGCACGCTTCACTTGTACTTCATGGTAATCATAATCTAATAGAGAGCCATCAAGATCAATGCTACTTATTCCTAAAATACCGAAATCTAAGCGAAACTGACCAATAAATGCAATTGTAGCTTCGCCAATAATTCCCCCATCTTGTCTTAATGAACCGCCAGCCATAGTTATATCAAAAGTATTATTCTGCATTAAAATATAAGCTGCATTTAAATTATTAGTGACAATCCTTAAGTTTTGATGCTCTAACAATTCTGTAGCCACTGCTTCTGGGGTTGAACCAATATCAATAAACAATGAAGAACCATTAGGAATAATCTTCGCCACTTCTTTACCAATCAACTGTTTTTCAGACGAAAAAAAATGACGGCGTTCTCGATAATCACTGTTCTCAGAGGAAGAAGGCGAAGCTGCACCACCATGGTGACGAGTAATTAGATTATTCTCCGCTAACTCATTCAAATCACGACGAATGGTTTGAGGACTCACTTTCAACAAAGTAACTAATTCCTCTGTACTCAAGTAGCCTTTTTGTTTAACTAACTCTGTAATTTTTTTATGACGCAAAGATTGTTTCATAAAATTTTCCTAAACTAAATTTTATTGCTAAACAGAGTTACTTTAGCTCATTTCAATTAAAAAATCATCTTCTACTATTTAATTTTAACTCAAAAATAGCGAATAAACACCCAATCAGCACGCCGACTATATGAGCAGTATTTCCCATATAAATATCAATCACGGGAGCAATAAAACCAACAACAATTCCTACCCAAAGCATAGTAAAGAAGCCTTGTGGTAAATCAAAAACTTTTTGTACAGAAAATTTATCTCTAACGAAAACATATCCTAATACACCATACACTACGCCTGATAGCCCAAAAAATGCAGGTCCTGAAACAACATTCTGACTAAATCCTGTCACAAGTGCGGTACAAAAAAACAAAAAAATCAATTTTAATGAACCACAATATTTTTCAATTGCACTGCCAAAGATCCACCACCAAATCAAATTAAATAAAAAGTGCCAAACTGAAAGATGCACTAACGCATGACTAATATAACGCCAATATTGTTGTGATTCATTTTCTGTTGGATAATGCAATAAACTAAAAATTTCTTGATCAAATCCAAATAATTGTAATGTGAAAATCAATGTACAAAGTGCGGTTATAAAAACAGTAAATTTTCTTTTGCCCATTTCTTTACTTATCCGAAATACAGGCAGTTTTGACCAAATTTCATTCGAAAAAGTTGGTTCTATATTACCGTTACTCCAAGAAACATCGTTATAACGTTCATTAAAAGGATCTTTCATAAAAATTTCCAATTCTCGCTTAATATCTTCAAGCAAAGGATGATCTTCTTCAATAAAAATGCCTGTTAATGGAAATCCCATTTCATCAATATAATCCTGTAAAGTGAGTTCAACTTTGTATTTCGCTCGAACTAAATCACGGAACTTTACTAGTAAAATAGGGATTTCACTACCAAATAATCTCTTCATTTGTTATATTTTCCATCTAAAAACAACGCTTCATTCTACTCAAAAAAAGATAAGGATAAAAATGAAAAAACAAAATATACCACAAGGGTTTAGTGCTTTCACTTGGGCATTAGCTGGATTTTGCACTCCAATTTTACTTTGGCCATTAGCCCTACTAATTTCACCAAACTTACTAAAGAATCCTAATTTAACTGAAACTCAAGTAAGCCTTATGTCAATTTTTCTATGGGGATACCCACTTGCTTTAGCAATTATTGCTCGGTTGCTATATAAACGTCACCAGCACCAGAAAAAATCCGCTAAAATATTACTCATCATAAGTGCGGTCATTTTTTATTTAATTTTAATTTATGTTGCAATGGTAGGATTTAATTAATTTCAAAATACAATATTTTCTAGAAAATATTAGCCTAAAGAATCACAATGAAATTATATTAACGTGATATAGCATTAAATTATACTTGGATTAATCAAATTTTTAATGCTCAGAAAGCAAAAAACCGTAGGTTACCTATAAAGATAATCCACGGTTTCTAATAGAAACTGGCGGAGGAAGTGAGATTCGAACTCACGGAGGGCGTAAACCCTCGCCGGTTTTCAAGACCGGTGCCTTCAACCACTCGACCATTCCTCCGTGATTTAGACTTGGTGAATGATACGGATTTTAATTATTGAAGTCAAGTAAGAAAAAGTGATTTTATAACGATTGCTTTCTTTTAAATCAATTTAAGAAATTAGCACAATAAACCTGATGAAATAGACCATTCCATCAGATTTATTAGCATTATTTAATCAATAGTTATTTTAGTAGCTTCCGAATAAACATGACTAATTGCATTATGATGACCGCCAGATCCTTTTCCATAGAAATAATAACGAGATTCCTTCCATTCAGTAATAGGATAAAGTCCAGCTCCATCAATTGCTTTTGCTAAAGTCATCTCTGAAGTAGTATGAATTACTGCAGAAATTGTCCCTAAGCGTCCATCAAAAACATAATCACGCTCTGTATCGGACATAATTTTAATGTTATCAACAGACCTCGACAAAGGCTCTACCCACGGAGTATTTTCTGTAAGAATTTCTGTTTTTTCAGATTCATTAAACGATAAACTTTGATTTGTATTAAGACGTTCTAAAGATTTCTGTAATTTTTTCTCAACTGATGAATTAGCTGGCTGAGTCACAAAATCAGTTAATAACTTAGTCTCATTTGTACTCTCAACAATAAGCTCGCTTGCAGGAACAACTATAGGAGATTGCTCTATTTTTGCAGTTTGTTGTTGCAACAATTCATCAACAGATAAAAAAGTATTAGATTTCGTAGTATTTGTTACTTTAGTACGACTAATCCAAACTTTACCGCTGGCAAGTTCAGGAGAAGCTACAGCAGCAAACAATGGCATCGAAGACACTTCTTGACGACGACGCTGATTATTCACACGCAAATGACGTGGCAAACGACGAGGGCGATTTTCACGAAGTTTTTGCGGTGACATTTCAACTACCGAGTTATCCTCTACTATTTCATTTTTTACTGAATTACTTTCGTTTACTTGTTCAGGTTCTGGTTGTTTTTGAGCATCTAAAACTGGCTGAGATTTAGTGTTTTTCTCTGAGTTATCAAGTAGTTTTGTAGGTTTAACATCAACAAGTATTGATTTATTTCCCTCAATATCAACTACTGTATTAACAACAGTTTGATCAGCCAATAATTTTTCTGCTACTTCTTCTTTAGGTACGGAAGTAACATTCTCTGATTGATTAACACGGACTTTCTTACGTAAATCACGTCGTTGGCGACGCTGCTGAGAAGCTGGCTGTGTTGCAGGTTGTTCAAAAGACTGAGCCACTACATCATGTTTTCCAACTTCTGCATTATTTTTTCTTTGCCGTTTATTACGTTGTTCATTACGTAAATTATTTTCATTTGTATCTTTATTATTCGTATTTGCTACATCAGTATTACGTCGATTCGAATTACGTCGTTCTTGATGACGGCGATTACGATTATTCTTTTTACTACTGGTTGGCACTTCTTCCTTAGTTTTTGGTAAAATCCACTCCCTGACTTTTACGATGATACGAGATAACAGTGATTTTTTTTCAACTTTGCTTATTGGCATAGGTGCTGGTGTACTAATAGCCAACGAAACAGCGGCATTTTCCACCGCACTTTCTGGAATTTCACTAGTTTCTTGATTACGATTAATCAGTGAATCCTCTGAAATACTACTATTTTCTTCACTATCGTGTAATTTAGCCAAATTATAACTTAGTTCATTAGTATCTTCTCCCTCACGAACTCTCAGTACACTAAATTGTGGTGTCTGCATAGTTTCATTCGGTGCAACAACAATATCAACATTATGTCGTTTCTCAATACCTTGAATTGCTTTACGTTTTTCATTTAATAAATAAGAAGCGATCTGTACTGGTACGATAGTCTGTACTTGTTTAGTATTTTCTTTTATTGCTTCTTCTTCCAGTAAACGCAAAATAGAAAGAGAAAGAGATTCATTATCACGAATTTTGCCAGTACCTTGACAACGCGGACACACATGATGGCTAGATTCGCCTAAAGATGGACTTAATCGCTGACGAGACATTTCTAACAAGCCAAAACGAGAGATCCGACTGATTTGAATCCTTGCACGATCTTGACGAACTGCATCACGCATCCGATTTTCTACTTCTCGTTGATGTCTAATAGGTGTCATATCAATAAAATCAATGACAATTAGTCCCCCTAAGTCACGTAAACGCAGTTGGCGAGCAATTTCATCTGCCGCTTCAAGATTAGTGTTCAGTGCTGTTTCTTCAATATCACCGCCTCTAGTTGAGCGAGCCGAATTTATATCAATTGCTGTAAGGGCCTCTGTGACATCAATTACAATAGATCCACCTGATGGCAACCGCACTTCTCGCTGAAATGCCGATTCAATTTGGGACTCAATTTGGTAATGACTGAAGAGCGGAACTTCACCTTGATAAAGTTTTACACGATGAATAAAATCTGGACGCACCAATTTAATATGAGCTTTGGCTTTTTCATAAATTTTCGGGCTATCAATTAAAATCTCACCAATATCTCGACGTAAATAATCACGAATTGCTCGAACAATAACATCACTTTCCTGATGAATTAAAAATGGTGCGGGGCGACTTTCAGATGCTTGTTTTATGGCTTCCCAATGATGTAAAAGGACTTTTAAATCCCATTGCAATTCTTCTGGTGATTTACCCACACCAGCCGTACGAACAATTAGTCCCACTCCATCTGGAACATCTAAAGAGCTTAATGCTTCTTTTAATTCTAAACGTTCTTCACCTTCAATACGACGGGAAATACCACCAGCTCGAGGATTATTTGGCATTATCACTAGATAACTACCAGCAAGAGAAACAAAAGTTGTTAGTGCAGCACCCTTATTACCGCGTTCTTCCTTGTTGACCTGAACGATAACTTCTTGTCCTTCAGTAAGGATATCTCGAATATTTGGGCGACCTTGAAAAACATAATCTTCGGGAAAATATTCACGTGCTATTTCTTTCAAAGGAAGAAATCCATGTCGATCAGAACCATAATCGACAAAGGCTGCTTCAAGACTTGGCTCAACACGAGTAATTCGTCCTTTGTAAATATTTGCTTTCTTTTGTTCATGTCCTGGACTTTCAATATCCAGATCAAACAAACGTTGCCCATCTACTAGAGCAACTCGCAACTCTTCTTTTTGAGTCGCATTAATTAACATTCTTTTCATTAAAAAATTTCTCTTCTTTTCATTATAATTTTGATAAAAACTACCGCACTTAGCTTCACAATTAAACTCATGCCTGTCGAAAAAAGTCTGCCTCTCGGCTGTCTGTTATAAAATGGAGCAACTGTGTTACCTTTCCAAACCATACTAAAAAGGAAGTTGGTAAAACAAAGTCAGATAAATATGAATTTGCAAGCTTAGTGGTATTATCAGTTAAAATTTTATGAATTATTAATGTCTTATGCCATATGCCGCATTAAATTCCACATATTAAATTTTTGAGAAATTAACCACTCAAAAATACCCTTTATTATCTAATGATACTTTGCCTTTGGCAAGGTAAATTGATCAATTTTGTGCTATGATTGACATATAAAAATATCTGTAATTAAAAGATGAAGCCAAATGACTAAAAGATGCGATGAAAAAACAATCTCTACTAATGTGCAATTAGTTACGATTAATGATGAACAAGTGGGACAGAGAATTGATAACTTTTTATTGACCAAATTAAAAGGCGTTCCTAAAAGTTTAATTTATCGTATTATTCGTAAAGGTGAGGTTCGAGTTAACAAGGGGAGAATTAAGGCTGAATATAAACTACAAAATAACGACATAGTTCGCATTCCTCCTGTACGTATTACTGAAAAAAATCAACCAGTTTTGTCAAAAAAGCTGAATAAAGTGTCTCAATTGGAACAGCAAATCATTTTTGAAGACGATTATTTACTAGTACTAAACAAGCCCTCTGGTATAGCAGTACATGGTGGTAGCGGAGTAGATTTTGGAGTGATTGAAGCTTTGCGAGTGTTGCGTCCTGAAGCACGTTTTTTAGAACTCGTTCATCGTTTGGATCGTGATACATCTGGTATTCTATTGATAGCCAAAAAACGTTCAGCTTTACGCCATCTACATCAGCAATTACGTGAAAAAACGATACAAAAAAATTATTTAGCTTTAGTAAGAGGTCAATGGCAACCTCATTGTAAAGTTGTCAAAGCACCTTTATTAAAAAATGAATTATCTGGCGGTGAACGGTTCGTAAAAGTAAGTGAAAATGGCAAACCATCAGAGACTCACTTTGCTATTAATGAAAAATATCAAAATGCGACCCTCGTAAAAGCTTCTCCTGTAACAGGAAGAACCCATCAAATCCGTGTGCATGCTCAGCATGCGGGTCATCCTATTGCGATGGATAGCAAATACGGTGATAAACATTTTGATCAACAGATGAGTTTACTCGGGCTTAGTAGACTGTTCTTGCATGCCCATTCAATCTATTTAGAACATCCCAAAACTGGGGAAATGCTACACTTACAGGCTCCATTAGAAAAAAAATTGAAAGAGATACTATCATTATTACGAGAGCATAAAAAGTAGAAAATATTAAAATACATTCCGTTATGATCGCTAATCCCAATAATTTTTCAAAAAACAACCGCACTAACTAAGAAGTGCGGTTGTTTTTATACGAAAACATTAAGTCATTACTTAACTAATCCGCCACTAGCTTGTAGATCAGCATGATAAGAAGAGCGAACAAACGGTCCACAGGCAGCATGTTCAAATCCCATTTGTTGAGCTTTATTACGAAACTGATCAAATTCTTCAGGGGGAACATAACGGGAAACAGGCAAATGATGTCGACTCGGTTGTAAATATTGTCCTAGTGTTAACATAGTTACTCCGTTATTACGCAAGTCCTGCATCACAGTTAAAATTTCTTCGTTAGTTTCACCAAGTCCTACCATTAAACCAGACTTAGTTGGAATATGTGGAAACATCACTTTAAATTCACGTAATAATTTCAACGACCATTCATAATCAGCTCCAGGTCGAATTTGACGATATAAGCGTGGTACATTTTCTAAGTTATGATTGAATACATCTGGTGGATTAGATTTTAATTTTTCTAAAGCCTGCTCAATACGCCCACGAAAATCAGGTACTAAAATTTCAATTTTAATATTAGGATTTAATTTACGAATCTCCGCTACACAATCAGCAAAATGACCTGCACCACGATCAGGTAAATCGTCACGGTCAACAGAAGTAATCACAACATAACGCAAGTTCATATCTTGAATAGTTTCTGCTAATTTTCTAGGTTCTTCAGGATCTGGAGGTAATGGTTTACCATGAGCCACATCACAGAATGGACAACGACGAGTACAAATCGCCCCTAATATCATAAAAGTTGCAGTACCGTGATTAAAGCACTCATGCAAATTAGGACAAGAAGCTTCTTCACATACTGAGTGCAATCCATGCCGTCTCATTCCATTTTTTATATCATTAATTCTTGCCGAATTCGCAGGCAATTTAATTTTCATCCATGACGGTTTTTTTAATAACTCCTGATTAGGATCTATATTTTTTACAGGAATAATTGAAGTCTTAGCGGCATCACGATATTTTACACCGCGTTCCATTTTAAAAGGAGTTGTCATTATTTTTACACTATTTTATTTAACACTTGTTAATAAGTTGTTATTTTATTATAGCCTAATATTCGCGTAAAGTATGTAACTAATTTTGCTGAAACTAAACTACATTTAGCTTGATCTTTCGTAATAAAATCAGCTAACTGACACATTTCAAGTCCCGCATAGCCACAGGGATTTATAATTGAGAAGGGTGAAAGATCCATTTGAATATTTAATGCTAAACCGTGAAAAGAACAACCTTTACGGATTCGTAAACCAAGCGAACAAATTTTTTTATCCCCTACATATACACCTGGTGCTTCAGGTTTTGAACAGCTCCTGATACCATAATCCGACAACGTTTGGACAACGGTCTGTTCAAGTGCTGTCACTAACTGCCGAACGCTGAGTTCTTTTCGTTGTAACTTAAACCGTTTTACATCAATTAGCACATACATAATTTGCTGACCAAGACCATGATAAGTAATCTGTCCCCCACGATCTGATTTCAGTACAGGGATACTTGTATTTTGCAATAAATGTTCAGGTTTACCTGCCACTCCCTGCGTAAATATAGAAGGATGCTCCACTAACCAGATTTCATCCACAGTATCCTTGTCACGATTATCAGTAAAATTTTGCATTGCATGCCAAATTTCTTGATAATCACGAACGCCTAATTGACGAACAATAACTTCAAAATCCATTTAAAGCACCATTTTCACACCATCAATTTTTGCCAACTCCACATAAAGGATTTCAACCTGCTCAATATTTTCCGCAATAATATCCACTGAAACAGAATTATATGTGCCTTTTGAACTAATATTTTGGCGTGGATTATAATCTCCTTTAGCGTATTTTTGAATTACCAAAAGAGTATCATCTATCAATCCATCACGATTTTTCCCAACAACTTTGAAAGTAAAAGCACAAGGAAATTTCAATAAGTCTTTTAATTTCTGTTGAGGAATTTCGTCTAGTTTTACTATTTTTTCCATTCTACATTTCCAATATTCAGCAAACTCAAACCGCACTTTAAAGTGCGGTTAATTTTAATCAATTTCAAGTTCAATTAAAGAAATTTTTTACTGTTAAGACTAACCAATCCCAAGCTTTACCAAAAAAACTGCCTTCTTTAACATCATTCATGGCTTGCAAATTAATATCAGCGATCGTTTTGCCATCTAGTTGGTAAATTACTTTTCCAACTGTTTGTCCTTTAGTTAAAGGTGCTTCCAAATATTTATTTTCTAGTTCATAACGAGCTTTTACATCAGCTTGGCGACCTTTTGGCAAAGTAATAAAAGCATCTTGCAGCACACCTAGCTCAACTTTGCTACTGTCACCATAATACACTTTTTGTTCCAAAACTATTTTACCCGCTTCCAATGCTTTAAAAGTATCAAAATTTGCAAATCCCCATTGTAATAATTTCTTACTTTCAATTTCACGTCCTTTATAAGTTGGCACGCCCATTACTACAGAAATTAATCTCATGTTATCTTTATTAACTGCCGAAGCCACTAAATTATAGCCTGCCTTATCTGTATGACCCGTTTTCATGCCGTCAACATGAATTGTTTTGTCCCATAATAATCCATTACGATTTGGCTGTTTAATTTTATTAAAAGTAAATTCTTTTTCTGCATAAATTTTATATTCATCAGGTAAATCACGAATAATATGAGAACCAATGATTGCCATATCCCGTGCTGAAGAATACTGTCCTTCGCTATCTAGACCATGTACAGTTTCAAAATGAGTATTTTTCAAATTAAAATCAGCGACATATCTATTCATCGTATCAATAAAATTTTTCTCTGATCCTGCAATATACTCAGCCATTGCAACACAAGCGTCATTACCAGATACGATAACAATTCCTCGATGTAAATCTGCTACAGAAACCTGCTGATTTAGATTCAAAAACATCTTAGATGAACCTGGGAAATTTTTCCCCCAAGCACTCTCTCCAACCGTCACAATATCAGAATTATTAATTTTTCCTTGCTTTAAAGCATCACCGATCACGTAACTAGTCATCATTTTGGTCAGTGATGCTGGATATTGACGCTGATCTGGATTTAATGCTGCCAACACCGTTCCAGAATGATAATCCATTAAAATATAAGTTTGAGCATTTAATTGTGGCGTGCTAATACTATGTTGAATCTCTTCTGCCATTAAGTTAGTAGGTAATATCAACATTGAACTTATCAATGCTAATTTTGTTTTTCTGTAAACTTGTTTAAACATAATACTTCCCAGTTATTTAACTTTAATTAAAAACAAACACAATAACCTGTGCTGATCTATCAATTTGTCTAAGCTGTAATTTTAATTGATTAGCTTGTTCTTTGCTCATGATTTGACTGAAATAAACATCATATTTCTTACCTCTTTGTATAATTTCAGTCTGAATTTGATTAAGTTTCAACTGACTAATCATATTTTCTGCTTGTTTCTTACTATCTAAGTTCATCAAATGCACTCTATAGTGGTAAACTTTTTCTGTACCATTAGCATTATTTTTAACTGTTGCTTCTTGACTGTTCGTTAAATTTTTCAAGTCAAGTCTTTGTTTAGCATCATTATTTTTTGCATATTTTGCTAATACTCTTGCTGCTGGACCTGAAATTTTCCCTGTCGGATGAATATGTAAAATTTCTAACCGCACTTTTCCAATCCCTTTACCAATAATACCAATTTCTCTCGCTGCAACTTTGGAAAGATCAATAATACGATCCTTAACAAAAGGTCCCCTATCGTTAATTCGCACAATTACTTTCCGCCCATTTCTTAAATTAGTAACAAGGACATATGAATTATGTGGCAAGGTTTTATGAGCCGCAGTAAAAGCATTCTGATTATGACGCTCACCAGAAGAATTTTTTCTACCATTGAATCTATTATGATAATAGCTCGCAATACCTTCTTGAGTAAAATTTTTTACTTCTTTTGCTGTTTTAGTATAGTAAACAACACCTTTGATTTTATAACTATAAGATTTGTTGCCTACTTTCATGTAAATTAACGGATGCCCTGCAATACCGTACAACTTTTGTGGTTCGACTTTTGCTTGTACAGAAAGTCCCAGCCCCATTAGTGCAAATGATAGCAATACTCGATAGAAAACTTTCCATATGGTCCCATTCCGCTTTGCTGTGACATTATTAAATAAAATTTGTTCCATATTATTTAGTTCCCTTGAAAAAATGCTCTTTATGAGTATGAATGGACATAATCAATCCAAACCCAGCCATTAGAGTAACAAAAGAAGTCCCACCATAACTAAACAACGGTAGTGGAACACCAACTACTGGTAAAATACCACTTACCATCCCAATATTAACAAACACATAAACAAAAAATATTAAAGTCAATGCACCAACTAAAATTCGACCAAACGCAGTTTGAGCATTAACGCCAATAATTAATCCTCTTGCAACAATAAATAAATAAATTGCCATCAGCACACAAAAACCAATCATGCCATGTTCTTCACTTAACACAGCAAAAATGAAATCAGTATGAGGTTCAGGTAAAAACTCTAGCTGTGATTGTGTCCCTAGCATCCAACCTTTTCCCCATAATCCCCCTGATCCGATTGCGATTTTAGACTGTAAAATATGATACCCTGCTCCAAGAGGATCTTTTTCAGGATCAAGTAATGTTAATACCCTTGTTCGTTGATAATCATGCATCAAATAAAACCACATAATAGGAGCAAATCCCGCTAAAAGAACACCTGCTGCTAAAATCAACCACCAACTCATACCCGCAAGAAATACCACAAATAACCCTGATGAGCTTACTAAAATAGCAGTTCCTAAATCAGGCTGAATAGCGACTAGTAGGGTTGGCACAACAATAAGTAATAAAGCAATAAAAGTTTCTTTTAACTTTGGTGGTAATGCCCGTTTTCCTAAGTACATTGCTACTAGTAACGGTACAGCAAGTTTCACTATTTCAGAAGGTTGAAAACGGATTACGCCTAAATCAAGCCAACGCTGGGCACCTTTGCTAGTTGTACCAATCAAATCAACTAAGATTAGTAAAATAATTCCTACACCAAATATATAAGGTGCAATTCGTTGATAAAAACGAGGTGATAACTGAGCCATTACAAACATCGTAATAAATCCTAGCACTACTTGAATCAAACGATTACGGAACATAACTTCATTTGCTCCTGAAGCACTATAT
The DNA here is from genome assembly GCF_042675725.1 of Seminibacterium arietis. Classification (NCBI taxonomy): domain Bacteria; kingdom Pseudomonadati; phylum Pseudomonadota; class Gammaproteobacteria; order Pasteurellales; family Pasteurellaceae; genus Seminibacterium; species Seminibacterium arietis. The sequence goes on along the minus strand of NZ_JBHTJN010000028.1, from coordinate 48,562 downwards.
AGTACAATCAACCCATAAATAGAAATCACGACCAAGCCAATGAACAAAAGCAAATCAATATGCAATCGTAACCATAAAGAATGCCATAGATTTTTTTTCTCTTCTATCACTGCAATTCTCCTTTTGGTCTTGATTGTGATTGTTGTATAGTAGAATTTTCTACCGCACTTTTTGACATATTTTCTAACTGTGACACTTGAGGCAAACGTTCGTTCAAATAATAATCCATAATACTCCGTACAACAGGTCCAGCATTGCTACCTCCTCCGCCTGCATTCTCTAGAATTACTACTACAATGAGTTTAGGATTTTCGTAAGGAGCATAAGCAATAAACCATGCATGATCATGTAGTTCTTTTACTAAATTTCCTGCGTCGTAGTTTTGATTTTCTTTCAAACTAAAAACTTGAGCAGTACCAGATTTTCCAGCCACATGATAATTAGTCCCTATAAAAGGTTTTCTTGCTGTGCCGTTGGAAGCATTAATTACATTATACATACCTTGTTTAGCTACATTCCAATAGCTTTGCTTTGGTTCTACAATATCTTCATACAATAATGGATCTTTATAAGGAATAGCTGTTGAACCTTCTATTGATTTCATGAGGTGAGGCGTATTTACTTTACCATTATTTACTAATATTGCTAAAGCTTTTGCTACTTGTAATGGTGTCGCAACCCAGTATCCTTGTCCAATGCCAACTGAAATTGTGTCACCTTGTAGCCAAGGCTTTTTATGGCGTTTTTGTTTCCACTCTCTACTTGGCATAATACCATCTGTTTCTTCTTGAATATCAATCCCCGTCGACAGCCCAAAGCCAAATTTTTTCATCCAACCAGATAAACGATCAATTCCCATGTTGTATGCAAGCTGGTAAAAATAAGTATCTGATGATTCTGCGATAGCTTTATTTAAATCCGTATAACCATGTCCAACTCTTTTCCAATCTCGGAAACGTTTAGTAGAATTTGGTAAAACCCAATAACCTGGATCAAATACAGTTGTAGATGGCGTGATAATCTTTTCTTGTAGTCCTGCTACAGCAATAAATGGCTTCACTGTAGATGCTGGAGGATAAGCACCTTGCGTAACTCGACTATATAGTGGACGATTGGGATCATTTAATAAACGTTTATAATCTTGGCTAGAGATACCCCCAACAAATAAATTGTTATCATAACTTGGTACAGAAAGCATTGCTAAAATACTACTATCTTTTGGATCTAACACAACTACTGCACCTTTACGATCACCAAGTAAATTCATAATATAACGTTGTAATTCAAGATCAATTGTTAAATGAATACTTTTACCTGCAATCGCTGGCTGTTCTCGTAATTTTCGAATGACCTTACCTCGATTATTTACTTCTACTTCTTCAAACCCTACTGTACCATGCAATTGTTCTTCGTAATAACGCTCAATACCAAGCTTTCCAATATCATGTGTACCTGCATAATTAGCAAATTTTTCTTCCTTTTTTAACTTTTCTACATCTCTATCATTAATTTTTGCTACATAACCCAAAATATGTGTAAGAGATTCTCCATATAGATAGTGACGTTTAAAATAAGGTTTCACTTCAATGCTAGGGAATCGATGCTGATTAACTGCAAAACGAGCTATTTGTTTCTCTGTCAGATCGGCTTTCAATAAAATTGAAGTATAACGGGAAGAACGACGTCGCTCTTTTTTAAAGTTTTCAATATCTTCTTGAGTCAACCCAACAACATTAACTAACTCTTCAAAAGTGCGGGCTAAATTTTCTACTTTCTCAGGTACAATATAAAGACCAAAAAAAGTAAGGTTCTCCGCTAACAATTTGCCGTAACGATCATAAATCAATCCACGTGTAGGAGGTAGTGGCAATAATTTAATACGATTTCCATTAGAACGAGTTCGATAACCATCAAAATTAGTCACTTGCAAGTGATAAAGATTAGTAAATAAAATTGTCGATAATCCTAATACTCCCAAAAAAGAAATTAATGCCCGTCGTGCGAATAAATTGCGTTCTGCTTTTTTATCTCGAATAGGCTCATGACTAGGTTGTGACAACCATTTTCTTAAATTCATTAACTCTCTCTTTCGGTATTCTTTATATTACTATTGATATTTATTCTCTATGATAGGGATGATTTGCTGTCAATGACCATGCACGGTACAAGCTTTCAGCTACAATAATTCGCACTAAAGGATGTGGTAAAGTTAATGGTGATAATGACCAACTTTGCTCCGCTACAGCTTTACACTCAGGAGAAAGTCCCTCAGGGCCTCCAATCAATAAGCAAATATTACGTCCATCATTTTTCCAAGATTCTAACTGCTGAGCTAATTGATAAGTTGTCCAAGGCTTCGGTGGAATGTCAAGTGTGACTATTTTACTTTTTCCACAAGCCGCTAACATCGCTTTTCCTTCTTGTTCTAATATCCGTTTAATATCTGCATTTTTACCTCGCTTTCCCGCTGGAATTTCTATTAACTCTAACGGCATATCTTTCGGGAAACGACGTTGATAATCTTCAAATCCAGCCGTCACCCATGCAGGCATTTTTGTTCCAACAGCAATTAATTGGATTTTCATTTAGCTCCAAAGTTTCTCTAGTTGATAAATATCACGACTCTCACGTTGCATAATGTGTACCATCGCTTGCCCAAAATCTACTACAACCCAATCTGCTGTAGTTCGACCTTCTTCACCAAAAAACTGAAATCCCGCCTCTTTACTTTCATTAATTAATTTTTGTGCCAAAGAGGCAATGTGGCGATTTGATGTTCCCGTACAAATGATCATGTGATCAGTTACGGAAGATTTTTCTCTTACATCAAGAGATAAAATATCTTGAGCCTTCAAATCTTCTAATTTATTAATCAAGAAACAAACTAAATCCATAATGTCTACTATTATAGTATTTGATAAAGGAGTAGATTTTAACACGAGATGAGTAAGATATAAACTACGTTAATTATCACCGCACTTCATACTAATAACGACAGTAACGATTTATACTATTTTCTATAATGATGTTGATTAAATTTCTTACAGACTGGTGTTGAATTAACTTTTCCTTGCTTAAGACGATAAGGCTTTGGTAAATCTGTTAACAGCGAATCACTGTCATATTGACTAACTGGGATATTGTGTCCAATATAATTTTCGATATTTGGAAGATTCATCGCATATTCTTCACAAGCAAAACTAATTGAGATTCCGCTTTCTCCTGCTCTACCAGTTCGTCCAATACGGTGAACATAATCTTCACAATCATCAGGCAAATCATAATTAAATACATGGGTCACATCTGGAATGTGTAGTCCTCGAGCAGCCACATCTGTTGCTACTAAAATATCTAAATCACCATCAGTAAATTGCTTCAATAGCGTTAAACGCTTTTTCTGTACAACATCACCTGTTAGTAACCCAACTCGATGACCATCAGCAGCTAAATAACCCCAAATTTCTTCGCAACGATGCTTAGTATTAGCAAAGACAATACAACGTTCTGGCCATTCCTCTTCTAATAGAGTCATTAATAATGCCATTTTATCCTGATTAGAAGGATAAAATAGTTCTTCTTTTATACGATGCCCCGTTTTTTGTAAAGGCTCAACCTCGATATATTCAGGTTCATTCATATCTTCAAAAGCCAGTTCTCGGACTTTGTAAGAAAGCGTGGCAGAAAACAGCATCGTCAAACGTTGTGAAGGAGCTGGACATTTGCGTAATAAGTAACGAATATCTCTAATAAAACCAAGATCAAACATACGATCTGCTTCATCTAATACTACAACTTCAATAAAATCTAATTGCACGATACCTTGTTTAATATAATCGATGACTCTACCTGTCGTTCCTATTAAAATATCAACACCTTGTTCGATTACTTTCAGTTGTTTATCATACCCATCACCACCATACGCTAAACCTGTCTTTAATCCAGTAGAGTTCGATAAAAATTTTGCATCTTGCTCAATTTGCACTGCTAATTCACGCGTAGGAGCTAATATTAAAGCTCTTAACTGTTTTGATTTTCCAGTCGTATTTTCTACTAAATGATGAAAAACTGCGGTTAAAAATGCGATTGTTTTTCCTGTACCTGTTTGTGCTTGTCCCGCAACATCGTTTCCTCGTAATGTAATTGGCAAGGAGAGAGCTTGAATTGGCGTGCAATAATGAAATCCATTTTGTTGTAAAGCTGTCAAAACTGTTGAATTCAAAGGTAAATCAGAAAAAGTTGTTTGTGTTAAATGATTGTTAGTTTGCATAGTTTTCTATTATTTTGATTTTAAATAAAAATTTACTTAGCATAGCATGAACTTATATTTTGAAAAAGAACTAAAATATGAATAAAAAACCCTCGTTGTCAAAACGAGGGCTAATATTAAAAGCTATAATAGGTAAGAGCAAATGGAATTACATCATTCCACCCATACCGCCCATGCCACCCATGCCAGCACCTAAATCTGCTTTATCATCTTTTGGTAACTCAGTAACCATACATTCTGTAGTGATCATCAGACCAGCTATAGAAGCAGCAAATTGAAGAGCTGAACGAGTAACTTTAGTTGGATCTAAAATCCCCATTTCCACCATATCGCCATACTGTTCTGTACCAGCGTTGTAACCAAAGTTTCCTTCGCCATTTTTTACCGCACTTGCAACTACTGATGCTTCTTCACCTGCATTTGCAACAATTTGGCGGAGTGGAGCTTCCATTGCACGTAATGCTAGTTTAATACCTACATTTTGGTCTTCGTTATCACCTTTTACAGTATCAATAACTTTTGTTGCCGCACGAACAAGAGCGACACCACCACCTGCAACCACACCTTCTTCAACAGCTGCACGAGTAGCATGTAATGCATCTTCGACACGATCTTTTTTCTCTTTCATTTCTACTTCAGTAGCAGCACCTACTTTGATTACAGCTACACCGCCAGCAAGTTTTGCAACACGTTCTTGCAATTTTTCCTTGTCGTAATCAGAAGTACTTTCCTCAATTTGTTGACGAATTTGTGCTACACGTCCTTTAATTTGGGACTCATCACCAATTCCATCAATAATAGTTGTATTATCTTTATTAATTACTACACGTTTAGCTTGACCAAGCTCTTCTAAAGTTGCTTTTTCTAGCTCCATGCCAATTTCTTCAGAAATAACTGTACCTGAAGTCAAAATTGCAATATCTTGTAGCATTGCTTTACGGCGATCACCAAAACCAGGAGCTTTTACTGCTGCTACTTTTACGATTCCACGCATTGTATTTACTACTAGAGTCGCTAACGCTTCACCCTCTACATCTTCCGCAATAATCAATAATGGTTTACCTGATTTTGCGACGGCTTCCAATACTGGTAATAATTCACGAATATTAGATATTTTTTTATCTACTAACAATAAAAATGGATTTTCTAATTCTACTGTTGCTGTTTCTGGCTTATTAATGAAGTAAGGAGATAAGTAGCCGCGGTCAAATTGCATACCTTCAACTACATCCAATTCATCTTCCAAACCTGTTCCATCTTCTACAGTAATTACGCCTTCTTTACCTACTTTTTCCATTGCTTGAGCAATCAATTTTCCAACCACACTGTCAGAGTTAGCTGAAATTGTACCAACTTGTTCAATTTCTTTTGATGTTTCACAAGGTTTAGATAGATTTTTTAATTCTGCTACTACTGCATTCACTGCTTTATCAATACCGCGTTTCAAGTCCATCGGATTCATGCCAGCTGCGACAGCTTTCAATCCTTCATTGATCACTGCTTGAGCTAATACTGTTGCAGTTGTTGTGCCGTCACCTGCAGCATCATTTGCTTTTGATGCAACTTCTTTAACCATTTGAGCTCCCATATTTTCGAATTTATCTTCTAATTCGATTTCACGAGCTACTGATACACCATCTTTAGTGATTGCTGGAGCACCAAATGCTTTATCTAAAATTACATTGCGTCCTTTTGGACCTAAAGTTACTTTTACTGCATCTGCTAATACATTAACCCCTGCTAGCATTTTTGCACGAGCTTCATTACCAAATTTTACATCTTTCACTGCCATTTTTTAATCCTCTTGTAAATTTGTAAATTGACTGAAAATTAGGGTGTTTTTCCACCGCACTTTACGTTCAAAATTATTCCACGATAGCTAAAATATCGCTTTCAGAAACAATTAGTATTTCTTCGCCATCAATTTTTTCTGTTTTCACACCGTAACCTTCGTTAAAAATTACAGTATCGCCTATTTTTACATCAAGAGGCTGTACAGTTCCGTTTTCTAAAATACGCCCTTTACCCACTGCCAATACTTTTGCTCTAGTAGATTTAGTTGCTGCTGAACCTGTCAACACAATACCGCCTGCAGATAAGGTTTCTACTTCTTCACGTTTGATGATCACACGATCATGTAATGGTCGAATATTCATATCAATGTCCTTTTTTAAATTTAATAATGATTTAAAATCAGACTTTATATGGGGTTCATATTTTATGTTTCAAGTAAAAAAATAAAATTATTTTTTTATCTTTATTAAAAAACTAACTCATTAATAAATTTACTAAAATTTCTATTGCATACTAAAACATAAAATGTTTTCAACTTTACTTAACAATTGAGATAAGCACAGCAACAACTAACTACTACTATAAGTTAACTAAACAGCATTATTTCGTCAAATCAATTCGGTACAGAGCAAAGCCTAGCTCATCATTTGCTGTAAATTCCATTGGATATTGTGCATTTTCCTTAATGAAAGCTTTGGCTTTATCGCTTGGTGATGTTTCGAACAAAATGTTAAGTTTAACTTTACTGTTAATCTTCGCTAGTCGCCAATTTTTATCAGATTTTGGATTAACATGCCCATTTATCTTACTTTGCTCACTAATGTAGTTTGCTAAAATTTGACGATTTTCATCTGGTGCAGCGAAAACAATATGACTATCTCCAGTTCCAGGGAATTTATTACCATAAGCTCGATAATTGTTAGTCGCAATTAAAAACTCAGCTTTTGGATCAACGGGTTTTCCCTGATAAGTCAAGTTCACTACTCTTTCAGTCTGTGGATTTATCATTTTACACTCACCGTTATAACGAGGAGGTTTCGTAATATCAAATTGATAATTTACCCCATCAATGACATCAAAATTATAAGTTCGGAATTCTTCCCAATCTAACAAACTTTGAGGCTTATCTGTATTTGGATCAATCTGCTTAAACATTCCCGCACTACACTCAAGCCATTCTTTTAGTTCTGCACCACTTACTTTTACTACAACTAAAGTATTTGGATAAAGATACAAATCTGCTGCATTGCGGAAAGTTAATTTACCTTTATCTACTTCAGTATAGCTTGTCGGATCATTTTTACGACCACCTGCCTTAAATGGAGCTCCTGCACTTAAAATAGGAATTCCTGCAAGATGTGGCATTGCTTTAACAGCCTGTTCTACGTATGCTTTTTGTGCCTGATTCACAATTTGAATTGTTGGATCATCTTGTACTAATGCTAAATAGCTATACATATTATCAGTTGCATTACCAATTGGCTGAGCAACAAAATTACGAGTTGCTTCATGAACTGGCTGCAAAAGTGCGGTGATTTTTGGATGACTTTTTACAGTAGCGGTTTTTGATGCACCATCATAAATTGGTCGTAAAACTGCTTTACCATCTGTAACAATCCATTTTCCATTTTCTTTTACAATAGTTAGATCCACTACACTAATATTATTTCCCCAATATCCTGCCATACTTTCTGGTATACCTTTCACAGTCCCTTTTTCAACATTGGCATTGGGTGATTTTATAAATTCTTTATTTGGAAATAAACGGTGTGAGTGTCCAAAAATTACCGCATCAATACCTTTGACATCTGCTAGATAAAATGCAGAATTTTCTGCTCCCTCGTGGTAAGGTTCATCTGATGGACCTGTATGGGCAAGAGCAATGATAATATCTGCTCCCGCTTTTTTCATCATTGGAACGTATTTTTTAGCTGTTTTGACAATATCACGAGTTTCTACTTTTCCATCTAAATTTGCTTTATCCCATACCATAATTTGTGGTGGTACAAAGCCTACATAGCCAATATTAACTATATTTTTAACACCTTTTTCATCAATGACTTCTTTTTTCTGAATAAAATAAGGCTTAAACATTGGCTCTTCTGAGCCAATTTTTACGACATTTGCATTCACAATTGGAAATTGTGCTTGTTTAATACAATCATCAAGATATTTCAAACCATAATTAAACTCATGATTTCCCAATGTACCTGCGTCATAATTCATCTCATTTAATGCTGCTATTGCAGGATTTTCTTTACCTTCTTTATAGCCAATCGCATATTGATAATCAGCGATTGGATTCCCTTGAATCAAATCACCGTTATCGACTAAAACAGAATTCACTGCTTCTTTGCGAGCTTGATCGATTAATGTAGCTGTTCGAGCAAAACCAAATTTTTCTGTTGGGGCATCTTTATAGTAATCAAAATCAGTTAAAAAACTATGCACGTCTGTTGTCGCAATAATACGTAAAGTAGTTGGATTTTTCGCTACTGCACTCGCGTAACGCCCTGTAGTCAACACTAGAATTCCAGCAGCACCCAATTTCAAAAAATGTCTTCTGTCCATTTTTTATTCCTTTGTTGTAGAGAGTAAAAAGTCTTCGTTTGTGAAAAACTATAATATAAAATTTACTGCGAAATAGATAAAAAACATAAATTTGTGAAATCCATCACAAAATATTTTTAAGTAATCGATTGCTCTTTAAGATTAGGAGAAATAATATGATAGGTTTTGATGAGAAAAGTTATTTTATTAAAAAATTTCAATAAAATAACCGCACTTTAACACAGAGATTCTGTCTTTTAAGTAACAAGTGCGGTTATTTTTTCTTATATTTATTACTGTTTTGCAACAATTTTATTATCAAAATAACTAATAGTAATCAATTTTCCTGGTAACAAACTGCCAGATAAAATTTGTTGTGCTAGAGGATTTTCAACTTCTTGTTGAATCGCCCGTTTTAATGGTCTTGCCCCGTAAATAGGATCATATCCAACTTCACCAAGGTGATCTAACGCCGCATCACTGAATTGAATCTGATAACCATGACTTTCCATTCGTTTAATCAAACGTTGCAACTGAATTTGTGCAATAGCTCGAATATTTTCTTTTCCTAGTGGATGGAATACCACTGTTTCGTCAATACGGTTAATAAACTCAGGACGGAAATGCATTCCTACTACCGACATTACTGTTTGTTTAATTTTATCGTACCCTTCTGATTGATGTTCTTGGATTAAATCTGATCCCAAGTTTGATGTCATAATAACAACTGTATTACGGAAATCGACTGTACGACCTTGCCCATCAGTTAAACGTCCGTCGTCTAGTACTTGTAACAAGATATTAAATACATCTGCATGTGCTTTTTCTACTTCATCAAGTAGCACAACAGAATATGGACGACGACGAACAGCCTCCGTTAAATATCCACCTTCTTCATAACCTACATATCCTGGCGGTGCCCCAACTAAACGAGATACACTATGCTTTTCCATAAACTCTGACATATCAATGCGAACCATTGCTGTTTCATCATCAAACAAGAAATTCGCAAGAGTTTTACATAGTTCTGTTTTACCAACCCCCGTAGGTCCCAAAAAGAGGAATGATCCAATTGGACGATTTGGATCAGATAATCCTGCTCGGCTACGACGAATCGCATTTGCAACCGCAACTACAGCTTCTTGCTGACCAATTACTCGTTTATGTAATTCTTGCTCCATTCGCAATAATTTTTCTTTTTCTCCCTCCATCATTTTCGCAACAGGAATACCCGTAGCACGAGATAATACTTCTGCAATTTCTTCTTCCGTCACTCTATAACGAAGTAATGTCATTTCCTTGTTTTCTGCACTTTCTGCTGCTGTAAGTTGTTTTTCAAGTTCTGGAATACGACCATATTGCAATTCCGACATTTTGCTCAAATCTCCAGCACGACGAGCTTGTTCCATTTGAGTACGAGCATTTTCTAGCTCTGCTTTAATGTGCTGTGTACCCGATACAGCTGCTTTTTCAGCTTTCCATACTTCTTCTAATTCAGCATATTCTTTTTCTTTCTCTGCTAATTCTTGTTCTAGCATTTCTAACCGTTTACGACTGGCGTTATCATCTTCTTTTTGCAATGCTTGTTGCTCTAATTTTAATTGAATAATGCGACGATCTAAACGATCTAACGGTTCTGGCTTAGAATCAATTTCCATGCGAATACTTGAAGCAGCCTCATCAATCAAATCAATTGCTTTATCAGGTAACTGACGATCAGAAATATAGCGATGAGACAATGTTGCCGCAGCTACGATAGCTGGATCCGTAATTTGTACATGATGATGAATCTCATAGCGTTCTTTTAGTCCACGTAAAATTGCAATCGTGTCTTCCACTGATGGTTCATCAACAAACACCTTTTGGAAACGACGTTCAAGTGCGGCATCTTTTTCAATATATTGACGATATTCATCAAGAGTTGTCGCCCCAACACAATGTAATTCACCGCGAGCAAGAGATGGTTTCAACAAGTTCCCAGCATCCATTGCTCCATCTGTTTTACCTGCCCCTACCATAGTATGAATTTCATCAATAAATAAAATCACTCGCCCTTCTTCTTTAGCTAGCTCATTTAATACTGATTTTAACCGCTCTTCAAATTCTCCACGATATTTTGCTCCTGCAATTAATGCTCCCATATCAAGGGAAAGGACACGTTTATTTTTTAATCCTTCAGGTACTTCACCATTGACTATACGCTGTGCAAGCCCTTCAACGATCGCTGTTTTCCCCACACCAGGCTCACCAATTAATACTGGATTATTTTTAGTTCGCCGTTGTAAAACTTGAATAGCACGACGGATCTCTTCATCTCGCCCAATCACAGGGTCAAGCTTACCACTTTCGGCACGTTCAGTTAAATCAATCGTGTATTTTTCTAGTGCTTGACGATTTTCTTCTGCATTTTGATCATTCACTTTTTCACCTCCACGCACTTGCTGAATTGCTTGTTGCAAATTTTCTTTTTTCACACCGCACTTACGTAAAATATCACCTAAACTACTTTTTTCTTCTACCGCTGCTAATAAAAATAATTCAGATGAAATAAACTTATCTTGCTTTTGCTGTGCTAACTTATCACACAAATTTAATGCATTTACTAGATGCCGTGATATTTGTACATCTCCACCATTTCCTGAAACTTGTGGTAAACGATTTAATTCCGTGTTTAATTCATTGCGTAATAACACAACATTCGCACCACTCGCAGTCAAAATTGATGATACAGAACCACCTTGCTGATTTAAAAGTGAAATCAGTAAATGAACAGGCTCAATAAATTGATGATCTTTGCCTAAAGCCAAAGAATGTGCTTCTTGCAATGCTTGTTGGAATCTAGTAGTAAATTTACCAATATTCATAAAATCCTCCGAGTTTTGTATTAAAAACATACATTCACCCTATGTAAGTAATAGCTAATTTGAGAATTTCAAGCAGAAACGTAAATTTTTTTAGAGAAACCTATTAAAAAATAAAATTTAATAGGTTTCAAGACAGCCACTAGTCAGAATATGATGCTGTGTAGTTCTCATAACCGAGCATTAAGTGAAACCAATCAGTAGAGCAAAATTGAATCCCCAAGCGACAGATTTCTTTTTGGAAAGAACGATGTAATCGTTGTAAGTTTTTATGCTTCCAATGATTACCGTTTTTCTTACTACACTTGTCAAAATCTAATAACCAGTAATTTTCAGCAGATGTTCCCCCATGTTGCACTAAAATATTATGAGCGTTCAAATCTGTATGGCAAATCTGCAACTGATGCAAACGGCTAATCAAGTTACCAATTTGTTGCCACCCCTGAGAAGATATTTTTTGATGTTGTAAAAATGCAGTAAGATCCTGTGCATCTTCAATCTTTTCCGTTAAAATATCCGCACGATAATAGTTAAATCCACATTTTTCAACTTTTGCACCAATAGGTTTAGGGACAGGAAAGTTTTGTCGATACAATTCATCAAGCAAATAGAATTCAGCAAAACTGCGAGTTTTTGTTAATCCGTTAAATTGATAACGATCTTTATTTAATTTTTTCCAGAACCCACCTCTATAATAATGACGTAAAGCACAATTTATACCAAATAAATCCAAAGTTTCAATAAACCACGTTGTGCCTCTCCCCTTTGCTGAGCCAATAATGCGGTTCTCAGCTTGCCAAAAGTGCGGTGTAAAAAATTGCTGTTGATTTTCAAGTTGATGATTATAATTAAAAATGAAAAAGCAATTTTGTTGTTTTAATTCAAGCATGTTGGATTAATTTCTTATAGAATAATAAAAATATTCTACTTAAAAATCATCACAATGCCACTATTTATTAGTGAACAGGAAACATTATGAGCCTTTTTTCTTCACAGCAGCCACCAGAATCTTTATGTATTTTACGCCTATCCGCAATTGGTGATGTTTGTAATGTATTGGCAGTTGTACAGCAAATTCAACGTTATTGGCCACAAACAGAAATCACATGGATTATCGGTAAAGTAGAATATCAGCTTCTGCAACACGTTAACGGTATAAATTTTGTCATCTACGATAAAAAGAGCGGTTGGAAAGGAATATGGAATTTGTGGAAGAGCCTAAAAAGAAAAAAATTTGATGCTTTGTTGAATATGCAAACTGCAATACGAGCATCTATCTTATCACTTGGCATTAAAGCAAAATATAAAATAGGTTTTGGTAAAAAACGCTCTAGAGAATGGCAATCACTGTTTGTAAATCAGCAAATTTCAGATCCTGAACAACTTCACGTACTAGATGGTTTTATTGAGTTTGCCAAATTTTTAGGTGTACCAGTAAATAATTTGAGCTGGGATCTAGCTACACAGGAAGCAGACAAAGAAAAAATGAAGGTTTACTTAAACCCGAAATGTAAGAATTTGCTCATTTCTCCCTGTTCTAGCAAAGCAGAGAAAGATTGGTTACCAGAACGCTACGCCGAAATTGCAAACTTAGCTCATCAACAACAAATCAATGTCATATTTTGCGGTTCGCCGTCATCACGAGAAATGAAAACAGTACAACAGATTATTGATTCATGTAACTTTATTCCTAAAAACGCTTGTGGCAAAACAACTCTTCAAGAATTGACCGCACTTATTAGCTTGGTCGATTTAGTTATCGCACCCGATAGTGGTCCTTTACATATAGCGAATGCACAAAAAACAACTGTGATTGGATTATATGCCTATCATAATCCTCTACGTACTGGTGCGTATTGCCAGCTACAAAATATAATCTCAGTTTATGAACAAAACGTGATTAAAGAATTCAATAAGCCGTCAATTGAACTTCCTTGGGCAACAAAATTAAAAGGAAAAAATTTAATGGCTCAAATCCAAACTCAAGATGTTATTTATAAAATGAAACAAATTGGATTCTTATAAAAAATAGAAAGACTATTGTGTAATCAAAGATACTAAAGCAGTGGCTATTGTTGAATATCACTCTCTGGAAAAAGAAATTAAAAAATATATTGTAGTAATCTTATCTTTTGTCTCGAAACGATTTCGGAGTAAGATTTAATTCTTTTTTAAATACCGCATAAAAATATTGTAGCGATGGATAACCACAGACTTCAACAATTTCTTGAATTGGCAAATTAGTAAAATGTAATAATTGTTTAGCTCGTGCCAATTTTTCTTCATGAATAACTTGGTGGATAGTTTTATTCATTTCTTCTTTAAATCGTTGTTCCAAGTTAGAACGAGAAACTCGTAGGTGATCTAAAACTTGTTCAGTTTTAATCCCTTGTGTTGCATGATTGCGAATAAAATGCATTGCTTGGATAACAAGTGGATCCAATAAAGAACGATAATCTGTTGATCGCCGTTCTTCAATTTTAACTGGTTGAACTAAAATAGGTTTATTGGGAACTGATTGACCAAGCAAGCGTTTATGCAACAATTTTGCAGCTTGGCAACCAATTTGTTTGGTACCTTGCACTACAGAAGAAAGGGAAACACGAGATAAGTATTGAATCAATTCTTCGTTATCAATACCAATGATACAAAGTTGATCTGGTACAGCAATTTTTAAGTATTCACACGCTTGTAATAAATGTCTTGCACGAGCATCTGTAACTGCAATAATACCAGTATGAACAGGTAACGTTTTAATCCAATTGCAAAGTTTTTCTTGTGAGATTCCCCAATTGTAAGAATGAATTTGATCGCCTAAGTAAAAATTTGGTTTGTGTTCGTACTTTTCCATTAATTGAATAAAGGCGTTTAAACGCTCCACTGACCAATGTTTTTTCTGTTCAGTAGGATAACCATAGAAAGCAAATTGATTAATACCTTTTTGTTTAAGATGCAAAAAAGCTTTTTCAACTAAGGCATTATTATCAGTGGCAATATAAGGAACATTAGGATAGTCTGAAAGATTTTGATAAGAGCTACCTACACCAATGATCGGAACTTCAATAGTTTCGAGCAGTTCAATGGTCTCAGGGTCATCGTAATCCGCAATAATGCCATCAATAGATAAATTTTTGATAGTATCACTATGGTAGATAAATTCATCTTCCATAAAAATATCCCACAGACATTGTGAGGCTTGAATATATTGTCCGATTCCTTCGATAACACCACGGTCATAAATTTTATTTGCATTAAATAACAACGCTACTTTAAATCGTTGATCCATGTGTATCCCCTCTTTTTATCAAACTATAATTAGCCGATATAATTCCAACGATATAAAACTATTAAAGTAATACATACCCCAATGAAACTACTAATACGGTAAAAAATCATAAATAAAAAGGAAAGTCAATAATTTCTTTATAAAAAAACAAGTGACCAGATTATTACAATAGTTTGTAAAAATCTGATCACTTTTCAATCTAATCTAATTTTTTTTCTTATTCATGTTATCTACCCATACAGCAAGGAGTAAAATAGCACCTTTTACAATATATTGCCAAAAAGTAGGAACATCAAGCATACTCATTCCATTATCAAGTAATGCAATGATAAACGCTCCGATCACTACGCCATAGATAGTACCAATACCACCAGCTAAACTTGCCCCACCAATAACACAAGCAGCTATAGCATCAAGTTCAGCATTTTGCCCTGCTGAAGGTGCTCCTGCACCTAAACGTGAACTTAAGATCAACCCAGCAACAGCAACAAGCAACCCGTTAATCGCAAAAATCATTAATTTGACTTGTTCTACTGCGATACCAGATAAACGTGCAGCATCAATGTTTCCACCAATCGCATAAATATGGCGACCAAAAGCGGTTTTCCGTGCGATAAATGTGCCTGCAATAGCAAGTATAGCTAGTAATAAAACGGGGAAAGGTACACCACGGTAATCATTCAGCAAATAAATTGCACTTAATACCACAATCGCTACCAAACCGTACTTAATTATTTCTTTGCCTATATTTGGAGTTGTTAAATTGAGATGTTGCCGAATTTTACGTTGATAACTTCCCCAAAGAATGAAGCAGAACATTCCAATTGTGCCTAATAGCATTCCAACAGTATTAGAAAGATACCCTTGACCAAGGATAATCATATCTTGACTAATAGGGGAAACTGTTGTTCCATTAGTTAAGCCAACTAAAATACCTCGAAAAGCAAGCATCCCTGCAAGCGTGACAATAAAAGATGGTACTTTTTGATAAGCAACCCACCAACCATTCCACGCACCTAGCATTAAACCTAATACTAAAGTAACAACAATCGTAAGTGATAATGGCCAGCCCCACCAAACATTCGTAATCGCTGCAAATCCACCGAGTAAGCCCATTATAGACCCTACAGATAAGTCAATTTCTGCAGAAATAATCACAAAAACCATACCAATCGCTAAAATTCCAGTAATAGAAGTTTGACGTAGCAAGTTAGAGATATTTCTCGCACTTAAATACCCGCCATCAGTAGCAAAATAAAAAAAAGCCATAATAACGATAATAGCAATTAACATAATATGCATTTGTAAATTGATTGATTTAAACTTATTCATGAGTCATTCCTTAAGTGCGGCTTCCATCACTTGTTCTTGAGTTAAATTATGATTGATTAAATCAGCCTTAATTTTACCTTGATGCATCACAAGCACTCTGTCGCTGATACCTAACACTTCAGGTAATTCTGATGAAATCACGATCACCGCCAAGCCTTGTTGAGCAAGCTGGTTAATTAATTTATAAATTTCGTATTTCGCCCTCACATCAATTCCTCGAGTCGGCTCATCTAAAATTAAAATGTGCGGATTTAGCAACAAACATTTAGCTAAAATAGCTTTTTGCTGATTACCGCCACTTAACCGCCCGATAGCTAATTCTGGTGACGATGTTTTCACTTTCAGCTTGTCAATAGATTGCTGAATAATGGTTTGTTCCAAAGGTTCATTAATCACTTTCTTGCCGAAACAAAATTGTGGCAAAGCAGACAAGGTAATATTTTTGCCTACGCCCATGATCGGCACGATACCGTGTTTTTTACGATCTTCTGGCACCATCACAATTTGTTGTGCAATGGCATCCGCACAATTGTTGATGTTCACTTTTTGATTACGAATAAAAATCTCGCCTTGGCGTTTCCCTTGATAAGATCCAAACAGACATTGTGCCATTTCAGTTCGCCCAGAACCAACCAAACCTGCAACTCCTAAAATTTCGCCTTGACGCAAATAAAAAGAGGCATTATCCACCCGTTTAATATGAGTATTGGTTGGGTGCCATGCGGTTAACTTTTCAATCCGTAAAATTTCTTCGCCAATATAGTGAGGTTCATGTGGATAAAGTGAGGTAATTTCACGCCCCACCATCATAGTTATAATATCATCTTCGCTCATGCTAGTAGCTGAGCGTGTACCAATATGCTCGCCGTCACGAATCACGCAAATTTGATCAGAAATGGCTTTTACTTCGTTCAATTTATGGGAAATGTAAATACAGGCAATATTATGTGCTTTTAGGTCTTTAACTAGCTCAAGCAGAATAGCGGTTTCTTTTTCTGTCAAAGATGCGGTCGGTTCATCTAAAATCAATAAACGCACTTGTTTGTTTAAGGCTTTGGCAATTTCCACTAACTGTTGCTGCCCTAAACCTAATTCCGCTACTTTGGTATTCGGGTCAATATCCAACTGCACTTGTTCTAATAAAGTTTTGCAACGCAGATACATTTCGTTATCGTTAGTCAAACCAACTTGAGTGATTTCATTGCCTAAAAACATGTTTTCCAACACAGTCATATTTTTCACCAAAGTTAATTCTTGATGAATAATAGAAATCCCTTTTGCTTCAGTCTCTCTAATATTTTTTGCTAGCAATTTTTCACCAGCAAAATAAATATCACCTTCATAATCTCCTACTGGATAAATACCACAAAGTACCTTCATTAAAGTGGACTTTCCCGAACCGTTTTCGCCACATAAAGAAAGAATTTCACCCCTTGCCAAAGAAATTGAAATTGCATTCAATGCGGTAACATCGCCAAATTTCTTAGTGATATTCTTCATTTCCAATAATTGCACCATGATCACAATCTCCCTTTGATATTTGCTAAAAGTGCGGTCAAAATTCACCGCACTTTGCTAATCACAACTTATTTATACACTGCCTCTTTGCTGTGGAAGCCGTCTTTGATCACGGTGCTGTCAATATTGTCTTTTGTCACTACAATAGGATCTAATAAGAAAGACGGCACCTCCTTCATACCATTATACAGTTTCGCGTTGGAGGTTAATTCACCTTTTTTACCTAATGCCACTGCAATTTCCGCTGCTTTATCCGCTAAGTTAGTGATAGGTTTATACACAGTCATAGTTTGTGTACCATCCACAATACGTTTAATCGCTGCTAAGTCAGCATCTTGCCCAGAAATAGCCACTTTGCCAGATAAACCTTGAGCAGTAAGGGCTTGAATAGCACCGCCTGCAGTGGCGTCATTAGAAGCGACTACTGCGTCAATATTGTTTTTGTTAGCTGTCAGAGCATTTTCCATAATTTGCAAGGCTTTCTCCGCTAACCAACTATCTACCCATTGATCGCCAACTACCTTTATTTTGCCACTATCAATTAAAGGTTGTAACACTTTCATTTGCCCTTTTCGGAACAATTTTGCATTGTTATCCACAGGAGATCCACCCATTAAAAAATAGTTACCTTCTGGTTTTTGCTCAATAATCGTTTTAGCTTGTAATTCACCAACTTTTTCATTATCAAATGAAACATAGAAATCAATATCAGCGTTGTTAATTAAGCGGTCGTATGCTAACACTTTTACACCGTCTTTTTTCGCTTCTGAAATCACATTGCTTAATACTTCACCATTAAAAGGAATAATAACAAGCACATCAATATCTTTATTCAACATATTCTCAATCTGAGAAATTTGTGCAGTAGCGTCACCATTCGCTGATTGAACAAAAACTTTTGCACCAAGAGTTTCCGCTTTTTTAACGAAAATATCACGGTCTTTTTGCCAACGTTCCAAACGTAAATCATCAATAGACATACCTATTTTAAGATCTTTTGCAACAACAGATTGTCCAAAAAACATTAGTGTTGCTACTGTAACTGCTAATAAGGTTGATTTGATTTTCATAGTTCACCTCAATGAATTTAATAAAGATTATTGAGCGATAACTTTTTGCTCGCCTCAGAATTTACATTCCTTAATTGAATAGTTCAATTATTAGATTTCATAATAGTATTACGTTTTCTCACTTTTGTGATCTGATACACATTAACTAATAATCTAAATTGAAAAACGAAATATCGTAATTGAAGGCATTTGTAGTTTTCGTCATTATGCTATGGATTTCAGTATTTACTACATAGAGGAGAATGAACTATGTCTAACTATTTCAACAAAATAGGAAAAGTACAATATGAAGGTGCAAATTCAACCAATCCGTTTGCGTTTAAACATTACAATCCACAAGAAGTGATTTTAGGTAAAACCATGGAAGAACATCTGCGTTTAGCAGTATGTTATTGGCATACTTTTTGTTGGGAAGGCAATGATATGTTTGGGGTCGGATCGCTTAACCGTAGCTGGCAAAAAGTCTCCAATCCGTTAGAGGCGGCAAAACAAAAAGCGGAAATTGCCTTTGAATTCTTGCAAAAATTAGGCGTGCCATATTATTGTTTCCATGATGTAGATATCGCTCCAGAAGGGAACTCTTACGTAGAATATATGAAAAATTTTAATACAATTGTGGATCTTTTAGCACAAAAACAAGCGGAAACTGGCGTAAAATTGTTATGGGGAACAGCGAACTGCTTTAGTAATCCACGTTATATGTCAGGTGCAGCAACAACCCCCAATCCAGAAATTTTTGTGCGAGCTGCCGCACAAGTATTCAATGCCATGAATGCAACCAAGCGTTTAGGGGGGGAAAACTATGTGCTTTGGGGTGGACGTGAAGGTTATGAAACTTTACTTAATACGGATTTACGTCGTGAACGGGAGCAAATTGGTCGTTTTATGCAAATGGTGGTGGAACATAAACATAAAATCGGCTTTAAAGGCACGTTGTTGATTGAGCCGAAACCGCAAGAGCCAACAAAACATCAATATGATTATGATGTTGCCACCGTTTATGGTTTCTTAAAACAATTTGGTTTGGAAAAAGAAATTAAAGTAAATATTGAGGCTAATCACGCAACATTAGCAGGTCATACTTTCCAACACGAAGTTGCAACTGCTGCGGCACTTGATATTTTGGGTTCTATTGATGCAAACCGTGGCGATCCGCAATTAGGTTGGGATACTGACCAATTCCCGAATAGTGTAGAAGAAAATACGCTTGTACTTTATGAAATTTTAAAAGCTGGTGGCTTTACAACTGGCGGTTTCAACTTTGATGCAAAAGTCCGTCGTCAAAGCACCGATCCTTATGATCTTTTCCACGGTCATATTGGAGCCATTGATGTACTTGCGTTGTCATTAAAACGTGCCGCGAAATTACTTGAAGATAAAACTTTAGAGAAGATCGTTGAACAGCGTTATGCAGGCTGGAGTAGTGAATTAGGTCAACAAATTTTAAGCGGTCAATCATCACTTGAAGCGTTGGCAAAAGTGGCGGAAAATTTAGATCCGCAACCGGTTTCAGGACAACAAGAATATCTTGAAAATATTGTCAATCATTATATCTATCGTTAATCTTAAAAGTGCGGTGAGAATTTTTAAAAATTTGACCGCACTTTTCGTGATCAGGAACGAGGTAATAAGGAGCCTTTATGTATATCGGAATTGATTTAGGCACATCCGGTGTCAAAGCGATTTTGCTGGATGAGGAGCAACATATTCTTGCCACCGCAAGCCACGCGCTTACTATTTCTCGTCCGCAGCCGCTTTGGTCGGAACAACATCCGCAAGACTGGTGGCAGGCGACCAATCTTGCCATGTTGGAGTTGGCAAATCAACAAGATCTTAGCCGAGTAAAAGCGATCGGGTTAACCGGACAAATGCATGGCGCCACTTTGCTGGATAGCGCAGATCAAGTCTTGTCGCCCGCGATTTTATGGAATGACGGACGCAGTTTTGCCGAATGCGCCGAGTTGGAACAATTGGTACCAACCGGTCGCGAAATTACCGGAAATCTGATGATGCCGGGCTTTACTGCGCCGAAATTAAAATGGGTGGCGAAACACCAACCTCGCCTTGCCGACCAAGTGGCGAAAGTGCTGCTACCCAAAGATTATTTACGTTTATTGATGACCGGCGAATATGCCTCCGATATGTCGGATGCGTCCGGAACCATGTGGCTGGATGTCGGCAAGCGGGATTGGAACCAAGATTTACTCCATGCTTGCGGGCTGGATATCGATAATATGCCACAACTGTTTGAAGGCAATCAAATCACCGGTTATTTGCGTAAAAGTTTGGCGCAACAATGGAAAATGAAAGAAGTGCCGGTAGTGGCGGGCGGGGGCGATAATGCGGCGGGTGCCATTGGCGTCGGATTATATCAAAGCGGACAAGCAATGTTATCACTTGGTACATCTGGTGTTTATTTTGTAGTCACTGATAAATTTACCGCTAATCCAAAAAAAGCGGTACATAGTTTTTGCCATGCATTACCAGATCGTTGGCATTTGATGTCCGTGATTTTAAGTGCTGCTTCAGCAGTAGATTGGGTAAAAAAAGTAACTGGCATAGGTGATATTCAAACACTATTCCGTCAAGCGGAACAAAGTGCGGTTAATTCTGAAGCGATTTTTTTACCTTATCTGTCTGGAGAAAGAACCCCACATAACGATCCTTATGCCAAAGGCGTGTTTTGGGGATTAACTCATAATGATGATCAAGCAAGTATTGCGAAAGCTGTAATTGAGGGAGTAAGTTTTGCCTTAGCTGACGGAATCGAAGTACTACACCAAACTGGTGTAGTAGCAAATAATATTTCATTAATTGGAGGTGGAGCAAAAAGCACTTATTGGTGTCAATTGTTGGCAGATATAAGTGGCAAAACGCTTGAATACCGCACTGGTGGCAATGTCGGTCCAGCATTGGGTGCAGCAAAACTAGCACAAATTGCACTCAATCCAAAACAAGATATAGCACAGTTTTGTCAGCCCTTACCATTAGTGGCTGTTTACCAACCTCACCAAGAAAAATATAAAGAATACCAACAAAAACATGAAAAATTTACTAGGTTATACTATCAACTAAGTGATTTTTAATTACACATAGTAAAAAGAAATTCTTGCTGACTTTCCCCACAATAGATAAAAGAGAGGTGCATTTTAAAAATTCACACCGCTCTTTTTATAGCAATCTAAAAATGAATATTCATTCCTACGGTAATATTACGCCCCATCTGTGGCACAAAAGGTAAAAACGAAGCATGAGAATACACTTTCTCATTTAACAAATTATTACCCTGAATAAAAATTTGATAATCAATATTATTGACTGTCTTATTATATTCAAGATTCATATTTACCATATTATATCCATCTGTTGGGTATTCTGTTATTATCCATTCAAAATTCCCATTCTTATCAGTAATAATTGACCCAACTTTATCCTGTTTTTTTCTTGGAGCTGTTACTTTATCTTGTTTGAAAACATGAATATATTCTACAGAAGCAAGAATATTATCGGTAAATTGAATATTTGTACGTAATCCTAACCGTGCAGGAGGCACTCTTGGAGCATTCTGATTTGGCTGAGACTCAGCGATTCCTCCACCGAAAGCTCCCTTGCTGTGATAAAAATCTGGTAAATTAGACAATTTACCTCTGATATAATCTCCAAAAATTCCCACAGAAAATTCAGGAGTCACACTGTAATCAATTTGTCCTTCTACGCCATAATATTTAGCTTTTGATTGGGTATAACGATTCAGCGATAAATTTCCTTCTCTATTTAAAGTTTGGCTAAAAATACGATTATCGAAATCATTGTAATATAAACTCGCCTTGTAGCTTAACTTATCTCCTTCATATGAGATACCCATTTCAAAATTATCTGAAACTTCTTTTTTTAGATCTTTGTTACCATATTCAAATGAATTCGTTGCAATATGATTACCATGATAGTAAAGCTCCATTGGTGTTGGATGTCGCTCATTATGAGAATAAGATAAATTAAGCATATATTCTGAAGAGACATTCCAACTTATTGATAATGCATAGGAATTGGCTCTATCATGATAACCACTTAAATCAGGTAACGGTAAATTTCCTATTCTAATTTTTTTCAACGCTTCAACATCATAGTCTATTTTGATTTTCTGTTCTTCTGTTCTCGCCCCTAACTCAAATAAAAAATCTTTATAACGTAATTGTTCTACAGCAAAAAAACTTAACTGAGTATTTTTATTCTCAATTAGAGCCCATCCACCAACGCGATCTCCTTCCGTAATTTTGGTAGAGTCAAATGGTTTTTCTTTTGGACACACTTCTCCATAAGGGCAATATTTTCTCCGCTTAGGTGGTAAACGAGGAATATTCGCACTCATTATTTGAGATTGATATTGCACGCCCCAAACACCAGTCAAATTAGCAATTGGCGTATGAAAAAATTCAGTACGAAAGTTATAACCATCATTTTTAAACAAATTAACTGGAACGTGACCATCTGATTCATCATGTTTATAATCCGTTGTAGAATAACTCAACTTAATTTTGTCTAATCCTTTAACTACTTGATTCAATTCTGCTTTTACATCATATCGTTTTGATTGAGAATTCACAGTAGGGCCACCTAAACTTGGGTCATGGTCATGCCCATAAGGATGATCAGGACTATGATCGTGATTGTGACCATCATGTGCATGACTACTTCCACAGTGAAAATGAGGGTTATCCAGATCTTTATCCGAAATTAAATGTTTATAAAGTAATAAATAATAATTTTTATCTGTTCTCAAAGGTAAACCATACACATGTCCCGCACAACCATCCCATTCGTGATTATGTCCTGGAATACCATAAGATTCACGACGCTCATTATAAGAAGCCCCGATATACCCATTTTTACCAATAAAAGAAACGCCATAATTACCTGATTTAGTTCTATTGTAAGTATCTGGTACATAGTCTAATACTTTACTTAAATTGAATGATGGCACATGATAATTGTCTGAACGACGAACTAATCCTTCAAACCGTAACGCAATATTCTTCCCAACACTACCCGTTATACCCGCCGTACCAAGTTTTTCATTACTATTGTTGTTGTACCGCCAATTTAAATCTACATCATATCCTTTTTCAGGAATCGAAGTTGGAATACGATTATCAATTACATTGACTACTCCAGCGGGTGAAGCATTGGCATAAAGCAAAGTTGAAGCACCACGTACAATTTCTACTTGCTGTGAAAGTAAAGTATCAACACCTATTGCATGATCAGGAGAAATCTGCGACATATCCACTACATCTGATCCATTTTGCAAAACTTTCAGCCGCACTCCTTCTTGCCCACGAATTACAGGTGCTGATGCACCTCCACCAAACTGGCTACTATGCACACCTAATTCACCATTTAAAGCGTTCCCTAGCGTACTGGAACGAGCCTTTAACTTTTGTTTATTTACGACAATATCATTAAATTTAGGTGCACCTGAAAGAGGATCTGAACTAAACGTAAAGGGAGTGCTTTCCACTTTAATTTCATCAAGTTGAAAAACATCAACTTGTTCATGATCTTGATGAGCTAATACTAAAGTTACTGAAAAAAGTCCTGTTAAAAAAACAGGAATTGAGCTGAGTTTCATAAAAATCCATAAAAATTATGCAAGTAAAGAATAAAATAGAAATAATTTGAAATTTGATAAAAGTTTAAATAACTTATGTTTAGTTTCAGATTATTTCTACTGCTATATTACACAACTTATTTCTCAGTGAAAAATAAGTAAAACCTAGGTGCCAAATAATACGTATAAATTAAAAAAAGTAAACAAATTTATATTTAATTTGATAGAAATTTCACAAATTCGTTAAATTCAATGATAAGGTTAATCGTTTTTTTCAAAAATTTTAACCGCACTTTAGCGTTAGAGTTGTTATTTTTAGCTAAATGATCAGAACTTTGATATAATTTAGCTAATTTTTATAAAAAATAGAGAAAATTTATGTCAAATGAAACTCCTGAAATTTTTTATGGTGCAGACAGTATTAAAGTATTAAAAGGACTTGATGCTGTACGTAAACGTCCTGGAATGTATATCGGTGATACTGATGATGGCACAGGATTGCACCATATGGTATTTGAAGTAGTAGATAACGCAATTGATGAATCCCTAGCTGGTTTTTGTAAAGATATTATCGTAACTATTCACACTGATAATTCTATTTCAGTACAAGATGATGGGAGAGGAATCCCAGTAGACATTCATCCTGAAGAAGGCGTTTCAGCAGCTGAAGTCATTATGACTGTACTACACGCTGGAGGAAAGTTTGATGATAACTCTTATAAGGTTTCGGGCGGTTTGCATGGTGTCGGCGTATCAGTAGTGAATGCTTTATCTGATAAATTACAATTAACTATTCGCCGTCAAGGACATGTTTATGAACAATTTTACCATTTAGGTGATCCTGTTGCCCCTCTCGCTGAGGTTGGCAATACTGAGCAAACTGGAACGTGTGTCCATTTTTGGCCAAGTCCTACCATTTTTAAAAATATTCAATTTGAATACAATATATTAGCTAATCGCCTACGTGAGTTATCTTTTTTAAATTCTGGTGTTTCTATTAAATTGATTGATAAACGAAACGATAGAGAAGACCACTTCCACTATGAAGGTGGTATTCAAGCGTTCGTTGAATATTTAAATAAAAACAAAAATCCAATTCATCAAAAGACTTTTTATTTTTCCATAGAAAAAGACAATATCGGCGTAGAAGTCGCATTACAATGGAATGAAGGGTATCAAGCAGAAAATATCCATTGTTTTACTAATAACATTCGCCAACGTGATGGTGGAACTCACTTAGCAGGGTTTCGCAGCGCATTAACACGCACGCTAAACAACTATATGGAAAAAGAAGGACTAAATAAAAAAGGTAAAAGTGACAAAGATCGCGTAGAAACTTCGGGTGATGATGCAAGAGAGGGCTTAGTCGCAATAGTATCAGTTAAGGTCCCCGATCCAAAATTTTCCTCGCAAACTAAAGATAAATTAGTTTCTTCAGAAGTAAAAAGTGCGGTTGAATCTGCGATGAGTGAACGGCTACAAGAATATTTGGAAGAAAATCCGCAAGATGCCAAAATTATTGCAGCTAAAATTGTAGAGGCTGCTCGAGCTAGAGAAGCAGCTCGGAAAGCTCGTGAAATGACTCGAAGAAAAGGTGCATTGGATATTGCGGGGTTACCAGGCAAATTAGCCGATTGCCAAGAACGCGATCCCGCACTATCTGAGCTTTATTTGGTGGAGGGTGATTCTGCAGGGGGATCTGCAAAGCAAGGCCGTAATCGCAAAAATCAAGCGATTTTGCCATTGAAAGGAAAAATACTCAACGTCGAAAAAGCTCGCTTTGATAAAATGCTTTCTTCCGCTGAAGTAGGGACTTTAATTACAGCTCTTGGTTGCGGTATTGGACGTGATGAATATAACCCAGATAAATTGCGTTATCATAGCATTATTATTATGACCGATGCTGACGTAGATGGTGCCCATATCAGTACTTTACTATTAACTTTTTTCTATCGCCAAATGCCTGAATTAATTGAGCGTGGACATATTTACATTGCTCAGCCCCCACTCTACAAAGTTAAAAAAGGCAAAAATGAGCAATATATTAAAGATGATGAGGCTATGGCTCAATTTGAGCTAAATATTGCATTAGAAGGCGCTGAATTACACACTAATGAAAATGCTCCAGCAATGAATAGTGCAATGTTAGAAAAATTGATTTCAGAATATAACAATGTGCAAAAAATAATTAGCCATTTATCTCGCTATTATCCAGAAGCTCTATTAAAAACGCTCGTTTATCAGCCTGAATTGACATCAACTTTAATGCAAAATGAAAATTTATTGACTGAGTGGGCAGAAAATTTAGTAAAACAACTTGTGGCACAAGAAAATGGGGGGAATCATTATAACTATCGCTTAATGTTTAATCCTGAACGTCAATTACACGAAGTGGTGTTAACTGTACGCACGCATGGAATAGATTATGATTATTTCTTAAATTTCCAATTTGTTCAAGGTAGTGAATATACTCGCATTGTTAAACTGGGATCGCAATTAAACGGTCTACTAGAAAAAGGTGCCTATGTGGCACGCGGAGAACGTCAATATCAAGTAAATAGCTTTGAACAAGCAGTAAATTGGTTAGTAAAAGAATCACGTCGAGGCTTAGTAGTTCAGCGTTATAAAGGGCTGGGTGAGATGAATCCTGAACAGCTTTGGGAAACTACAATGGATCCCGAAAATCGCACTATGTTACAAGTCCAAATTAAAGATGCGGTTGTTGCAGATCAACTTTTCACTACTTTAATGGGAGATGAAGTTGAACCACGTCGAGAATTTATTGAAACTAATGCCTTGCGAGCAAATTTAGATATTTAAATATTAAATTACCATAAAAAAGACCGCACTTTCAGTATGGTCTTTTTTTATTTATACTATATAATTGTTTTCATTTGTATTTAGCAATATACTTGCCAAAAAAGTTTGTTACCTCAGAGATTTTTATACCAGCATTAATCCTATAACTTTTTGAGTTTCTGCTATTTTTTAACCGCACTTTGGGGAAATAAAGATTTAAAGTATTTGTAAGATAAGAGTTATTCACTTTTATCAGAAGTAGGTTTTTAATTTAACAAAGTTTAGGAACAATCTATGATAATTGATAAACGCCTAATCAACATGGTGCCAAGTAGCAAAAAATGGATTAGAACAACAGTAATATTTCAGTGGATTGCACTGCTAGCTGGAATAATTTCAACATCCTCTTTTGCTTTTTTCTTTCAACAAGCTTATAACGGGCTATTAACGCTATCAAGTGCAACTCTTTTAGTTATTGTTTTGCTTTTAGCATTGATGTTACGCGTTTGGGCTGGTAAAAAAGCGATTCGCTCTTCTTGTTTTGCTAGTTCTAACTTAAAACACCTTTTACGCTCAATGATTTACCAAAAATTATCATCAATGCCACTCAGTCAATCACAGCAACAATCTACATCTTCTGTGATTCAAATTGCTTCGGAAGGCGTTGAATCTATTGAAGTTTATTTCAGTCGCTATCTTCCGCAACTTTTTTACAGTTTACTTGCTCCTTTTACTTTATTCTTGTTTTTAATTTTTTTTAATGCACCAACAGCAATCATTTTGTTAATTTGTGTGCCATTAATTCCCTTATCTATTATGGCTGTAAATAAAATTGCTAAGCGATTATTAAGTAAATACTGGTCTCTTTATGTGCGATTAGGTAGCAGTTTTTTAGATAATCTACAAGGATTAGTCACACTTAAGATTTATCAAGATGATGATTTTAAAGCACAAAAAATGAGAGATGAAGCTGAAAGCTTCCGAGTCATCACGATGAAAGTACTTACTATGCAATTAAATTCAATCTCTGTAATGGATTTATTGGCCTACGGTGGTGCCGCAATTGGAATTTTAACCGCACTTTTACAGTTTCAAAGTGGAAATTTAAGTCTCTTTGGCTTAATTGTGTTTATTCTATTGTCTTACGAATTTTTTATCCCTTTGCGACTATTAGGCTCTTTTTTCCATGTAGCAATGAATGGTAAAGCTGCCTCTGATAAAATTTTTGCCCTACTTGATACGCCAGTACAGGAAAATAAAAGTGCGGTGGATTTTAAAACAAAAGATGGAATTGAAGTAGAAATACAGCAATTAAATTTTGCTTATTCTGAACAAAAACAAGTAATTAAAAACCTCACTCTAACAATTAAACCAAAACAACTTACAATTTTTGTTGGTAAGAGTGGTTGCGGAAAATCCACTTTAGTGTCGTTATTAATGGGGTTTTACCAGGCACAAGAAGGCAAAATTTTGTTTAATGATCAAGTCGCTACTACATTTACGAGAGAGTCTTTCTGTCGCCACGTAGCACTGGTTAGTAATAACAGCTATGTGTTCAAAGGCACACTGCGAGAAAATATGCTAATGGCGAATCCAACTGCGACTGATGATGAAATTTACCAAGCACTGAATCAAGTAAATTTAGCCAATTTTGTTCGTGAAAATGGTGGACTAGATATGATTTTATTGAGTCTTGGCAAAAATCTTTCTGGTGGTCAAATTCAACGTTTAGCCTTAGCACGAGCATTATTACATGATGCCGATCTCTATATTTTTGATGAGGCCACAAGTAACATAGATATTGAAAGTGAAGAGATCATTTTACAATTTATTCAACGTTTAAAACGTAATAAAACTATTGTCATGATTTCTCATCGTTTAGCAAACGCAATGTTAGCTGATCAAATTTATGTACTACAACAAGGAGAATTGATCGAACAGGGTAATCACTCTGAACTGATGGCTAGCAAAGGTATTTATGCGGAAATGTTTAATCAACAAAAAGAATTAGAAAATTTGCGTTCAGGAGATAAAAATGCGTAAAAATGGCTTTGTAATTATGTGGCATTTACTGAAATTAGTTACGCCTTTAGCTCATATTATGGCTTTTACGATTTCAATGGGAACTCTGGTTTTTTTAGCAGCAATTTTTATTATCACTTTAGGGGCTGTCGGTGTATCACAATTACTCGGTTTTGATACTTATCTAAATTTTACTCAAATTCTAACCGCACTTATTGTAATGGCTGTTGCTCGTAGTATCTTACGTTATTTAGAGCAAATGTCGGGACACTATATTGCTTTTAAACTATTGGCACTATTACGAGATAAAGTCTTCTCAGCGTTACGAAAACTCGCATTCGTTAAATTACAAGGTAAACAATCAGGGCAACTATTATCATTAGTAACTAATGACATTGAGCTACTAGAAGTATTTTATGCACATACTATTGCACCAATTGCAATTGCATTTATTACTTCATTAATTTTACTGATCATTTTCTCTCATATATCTATTTGGTTGGCACTAGTGGCATTAGTTGCTTATTTAACTATCGGTTTTATATTGCCAATTTTTACAACTAAACTAGCTCGTGAAGATGGAAGAGCTTATCGTAAATTAATGTCTGAAATGAATGATCATTTTTTAGATAGTATTCGTGGAATGAAAGAAATTCAGTTATTTAATTATACTGAAGAACGATTAGCAGAAATTCAACAACGCACAAAAAAAATAGATCAAGCTTTTTTACGTATTAAAAACCAAGAGTCAAAAGTAAAAAGTCTCACTGAAATTGCTGTTTCTGTCTTTAATATATTGATATTATTAGTTGGTGGTATTCTTTTTTATGACGGAAAAATTGATTTTAACGGATTTATCGTGTCAGTAGTATTGCTGATGTCAAGTTATGGACCTGTGATAGCATTAAGTAATCTTTCAAATAACCTATTACAAACTTTTGCAAGTGGTGAACGTGTATTAGGTTTATTAGCGGAAGAACCCATCTTAAAAGATGTTACTGATGGTAGAAATATTGAAAATATTAATGAAATTGAAGTAAATAATATTAGCTTTTGCTACCAAAACGAACCTATCTTAACTAACTTTTCTTTACAAGCAAAAAAAGGTGAGATTCTCGGTATTCATGGGCGTAGTGGTAGTGGTAAAAGTACATTATTAAAATTATTAATGCGTTTTTATGACCCTCAACAAGGACAAATTTATATTAATAAAGAAAATTTAACTTCATTGAACACCTTAAATTTACGAGATAATATGGCTTACATTACACAACAAACATATGTTTTTAATGAAAGCATTTATGAAAATATTTTAATGGCTAGACGGAGTGCAAGTCGTGATGAGGTCATTGAAGCAGCAAAAAAAGCGTCAATTCATGATTTTATAATGAGCCTACCACAGGGATATGAGACCATCGTTACTGAATTGGGCAATAGTTTGTCCGAAGGTGAAAAACAACGGATTGGTATCGCTCGTGCATTTTTGCATAATGCACCAGTGATTTTACTTGATGAACCAACTAGCAATCTAGATAGTTTAAATGAAGCAATTATTTTAAAATCACTACTAAAAGCCAAACAAGATAAACTGATTATCCTCGTCAGTCATCGTACTTCTACAATGGCAATTTGTGATCGAGTAATAGAAATTGAATGTGGTCGAGTAAGCTAGGATAGATGAATCCAATTTATTAAAGCAAAAATAAAGTTAAATTAGAACTGAATATTGTTTTTGGGAGAAAAATATGTTTATTGAAATACTCGGCTACGTTGCTATGATATTAGTATCTGCCTCTTTTTTATTAAAAGATATTATTAAACTACGTTTTGTTAATTCATTAGGAGCAGCTTGCTTTGTTATTTATGGTTTATTAATAGGATCTATTCCTGTAATTGGGTTAAATGTATTTATTGTCTGCGTTAACTCATATTACATTATTAAAAACAAAAAAATTAATAATCTAAAATAACAAAAAGTGCGGTATAACTATTTTATACCGCACTTTTTTATCACTATACTTTTATCCTATTTAATGCGTTGTTTAGCTTCAAAAATAGCCTCAGCAACTCGCAATGGTGATACGCCACCTTTTGCACAACGTTTGTCTAAACAAGATTGAAGCGATAAAATTTCATACACATCATCATCAACAACTTCACTAAACTGACGAAACTCTTCAATCGTTAGATGCTCTAACCCCTTATGAACACTGATAGCATACACTACAACCTCACCGACAATGTGATGAGAATCGCGGAAAGGAACACCTTTAGCCACTAAATAATCGGCCAATTCTGTAGCATTAGAATAGCCTTTCAAGGCTGCTTCTTTAGTGCGGTCAACATTTACCTTAATATCTTCTAATACAAATGTTGCTATATCTAAACAATCTTGCCATGTATCTAGAGCATCAAAAATACCCTCTTTATCTTCTTGCATATCTTTGTTATACGCTAACGGCAAACCTTTTAGTGTCATCAATATACCTGTTAATGCTCCTACAACACGTCCTGTTTTACCACGTATTAGCTCACAAGCATCAGGATTTTTTTTCTGTGGCATTAATGATGAACCTGAAGTAACACGATCAGAAAGCTCAACAAAATCAGATTCACCGCTGTTGAAGATAATCATATCTTCTGCAAAACGAGATAAATGAACCATACTAATTGAAGCTGCCGAAAGTAATTCAACAATGTGATCACGGTCTGATACACTGTCAAGACTGTTTCTAGTAGCAAAAGCAAAATTTAAATTCTGAGCAAGTCGCTCACGGTCAATACCGTAGGCTGTACCTGCTAATGCCCCACTACCTAATGGACAGCTATTCATTCTATGATAAGCATCAAATAATCGAGAATAATCACGATCTAGCATTTCTACATAAGCCATACACCAATGTGCAAACGTAATGGGTTGAGCACGTTGTAAATGCGTGTATCCAGGCATGACAGCGTGTCTATTATTTTCTGCGGTTTCCACTAATTTACCTTGCAAAGTGCGGATCGATTTTTGTAATTCTTTTACCCTCTGCTTACACCACATTTTAATGTCTAACGCGACTTGATCATTACGGCTACGTCCTGTGTGTAACTTTTTACCTAAGCTACCAACTTTATCAATAAGCCTACTCTCGACCCAGCTGTGAATATCCTCTGAGTCGTCTTGTAAAATACCTTGAGGGTTTGATTGTACCTCGCACAACAATTCATTAAGTGCCGTTTCCAACTGCTGTTGCTCTTCTACAGTTAGCACATTAACACTAACTAACGCCTTAGACCAACCAATTGAACCTATAATATCTTGTTCTGCTAAACGGTAATCAAACCGTAAAGAGTCATTAAAATCTTTAAAACGTTTATCTGCTGCTTGAACAAAACGCCCACCCCAAAGAGCCATAAATATATCCTTAAATTTAAATTAAAAATTGAGTAATTTCACCTTGAAATTGACTAATTATGAAATTATTATGCATAATTAATCATAAATCAACGTTTATTTATCATTTAGGACAAGTTTAATGAAAAAAATACCACATTTTACTGAGATATATTCTCAACTAATCGCTATTCCTACTGTTAGTAGCCTTGATCCTGTTTTCGATCTATCCAATAAAGCACTCATTGAATTATTAGCAGATTGGTTAATAAGCTTAAGCTTTCGTACAGAAATTTTACCTATTAAAAATAGTCGTGCTAAATATAACTTACTTGCCACGTACGGTGAAGGAGAAGGCGGGCTATTACTTTCTGGACATACAGATACAGTGCCTTTTGATGAGGGGCGTTGGACTATTGATCCTTTTAAATTTACGGAAAAAAATAATAAATTCTATGGATTAGGTACTGCAGATATGAAAGGCTTCTTTGCTTTCGTAATTGAAGCGATTCGACATATTGATCTAACAAAACTAAAAAAGCCACTTCGCATTTTAGCTACTGCTGATGAAGAAACTACTTTTTTAGGGGTGAAAACTTTTGTTAAACATAGTCATATTCGCCCTAGTTGTGCCGTAATTGGTGAACCTACATCACTAAAACCAATTCGAGCTCATAAAGGACACATCGGTGAAGCTTTACGAATTACAGGAAAGAGTGGGCATTCTAGCGATCCTGACAGGGGAATTAATGCTATTGAGATTATGCATCAAGCGACTACTTACTTAATGGAACTTCGAAATGAGTTAAAGCAAAAATATCATCACGCCGATTTTGCTATACCTTATCCCACAATGAATTTCGGATCTATCCATGGTGGAGATGCAGTTAATCGCATTTGTAGCTGTTGTGAATTACATTTTGATATTCGTCCATTACCAAATATCAAGTTAGAGGATCTAAATCAGATGCTCCAACAAAAACTAAAACCAATTTTTGAACAATGGGGAGACTTAATTTCCATTCGCTCTTTACATGAGCCTACCCCAGGCTATGAATGCGAACACTCTGCCCAGATAGTACAAGTTGTAGAAAAATTATTAGGCCAAAAATGTGACGCAGTCAATTACTGCACTGAGGCTCCTTTTATTCAACAGCTTTGTCCTACTCTCGTTTTGGGTCCAGGATCAATCGAACAAGCTCACCAACCTGATGAATTTTTAGCAACTGAATTTATTAAACCCACACAGGAATTACTCACTAAATTAATTTATCATTTTTGTGCAGCTGATTAGAGAATAAGTCATTATTAGCAAATATAGGACTGAAAAATGCTCAGTCCTCATAATGTTACAGAGACAATTTTCTGTTCTAATTATTATCAACTCAATGACAGAATAAAAATAGATCATTGAGTTAATAGTCCATTTACTGTAAACTACTTTCCCGTCTTGTTGTATTATCATATTTTCATCTCGATCAATTAGGTTTTTATATGGCAACCAATTATATTTTCGTCACAGGTGGCGTGGTTTCTTCTTTGGGTAAAGGAATCACGGCAGCTTCATTAGCAGCAATTTTAGAGGCTCGTGGTTTAAATGTAACAATAATGAAACTCGATCCTTATATCAATGTTGATCCTGGCACAATGAGCCCAACTCAACATGGTGAAGTATTCGTCACTCAAGATGGAGCAGAAACAGATTTAGATTTAGGACATTACGAACGTTTCATTCGTACTAAAATGACTAAACGTAATAATTTCACTACAGGTAAAATTTATTCTGATGTTCTACGTAAAGAACGTCGTGGCGATTATCTGGGAGCCACGATTCAAGTTATTCCTCATATTACTAACGAAATTAAAGCTCGTGTAATTGAAGGTGGTGCAGGTTACGATGTCGCAATTGTAGAAGTAGGCGGAACAGTAGGTGATATTGAATCATTACCATTTTTAGAATCTCTACGTCAACTAGCAGTACAAGTGGGACGTGAACGTACTATTTTCATGCACTTAACTCTTGTGCCTTATATTCCAACAGCTGGAGAAATAAAAACTAAACCAACTCAGCATTCAGTCAAAGAATTGCTATCTATTGGAATTCAACCTGACGTATTAATTTGTCGCTCTGATCGTATGGTTCCCCCGAATGAACGGGCTAAAATTGCTCTATTCTGTAACGTCCCTGAAAGAGCAGTTATTTCTTTGAAAGATGTAAATTCCATCTATCAAATTCCAGCATTATTAAAATCTCAAGGGTTAGATGAATTTATTTGCCAACGCTTCAATTTAAATTGCCCTGAAGCTGATTTATCTGAGTGGGAAAAAGTACTTTATGAAGAAGCTAATCCTATAGGAGAAGTAACTATCGGCATTGTAGGCAAATATGTGGAATTACCTGATGCTTATAAATCTGTAAATGAGGCTTTAAAACACGGCGGACTTAAAAATCGCTTAACAGTGAATATTAAGTATGTGGATTCACAAGATGTGGAAACTAAAGGAACAGATATCTTAAAAAGTTTAGATGGCATTCTAATCCCAGGAGGGTTTGGTCATAGAGGCGTAGAAGGTAAAATTCTAACTGCACAATATGCTAGAGAAAATAATATTCCATTTTTTGGCATTTGCTTAGGTATGCAAGTTGCATTGATCGAGTATGCTCGTCATGTAGCTGGATTGACAGAAGCAACTTCATCAGAATTCGACAAGAATGCTAAACAACCAGTCATCGCTTTGATTACAGAATGGCAAGATGCTGAAGGAAATATTGAAATGCGTTCTGATAATTCTGATCTTGGTGGTACGATGCGTCTAGGTGCTCAACAATGTCACTTATCCGAAGGTAGCCTTGCTCGTCAACTGTATGGTAAAGAAACAATTGAAGAGCGTCACCGTCATCGCTATGAAGTAAATAATGTACTATTGCCACAAATTGAAAAAGCAGGTTTAAAAATTACTGGCTTATCAGCGGATAAAAAGTTAGTCGAGATTATTGAAGAACCAAATCACCCTTGGTTTGTAGCTTGTCAGTTTCACCCTGAATTTACTTCAACGCCACGTGATGGACATCCATTATTTTCTGGCTTTATTAAAGCCGCAAAGGAAAATCAGAAAAAACAATCCACATAACGAAATAACGTTATTATATTTTAAAGCTGTCTAAGATCTTGCTTGACAGCTTTTTGTTTATATAAAATTTATACTTGATAATAGTAAACATTGAAAGAAATTGTCACCAAATTTTCACCGCACTTAATAGTTATATTAAGTTCATTGTATTTTTTGTTATACACAAAATAGGCTTCTTACATCTATAGTAGTTTTTATAATCACTATAGGTACTTTTTAGAAAAGTTTTATTTTCTTTAAAAATAGATAAAAATCAAAGAAAAGTCATTTTTAACAAGACAAAGAGATAAAATAGCTTTACTATATCGCTGAGAACTAAATTTGATTTTGAATTAACTTAAAAGAGGAAAAACAAATGGCAAAAATCGTTAAAGTAATTGGTCGTGAAATCATTGATTCACGTGGCAACCCAACTGTTGAAGCGGAAGTGCATTTAGAAGGTGGTTTCGTTGGTTTAGCCGCTGCTCCATCTGGTGCATCAACGGGATCTCGCGAAGCACTAGAGTTACGTGACGGTGATAAATCTCGTTTCTTAGGCAAAGGTGTTTTAAAAGCAGTTTCTGCAGTGAATAACGAAATTGCTACCGCACTTGTTGGAAAAGATGCAAGCAACCAAGCTGAAATCGACCAAATCATGATTGATTTAGACGGTACAGAAAACAAGTCTAAATTTGGTGCAAATGCGATTTTAGCAGTTTCTTTAGCGAATGCAAAAGCGGCAGCAGCGTCAAAAGGTAAAGCATTATATGAATGGATTTCTATCCTAAATGGTACAGAAGGTCAATACTCAATGCCACTTCCAATGATGAACATCATCAATGGTGGTGAACACGCTGATAATAATGTAGATATTCAAGAGTTTATGATTCAACCTGTAGGTGCTAAAACTCTACGTGAAGCACTCCGTATTGGGGCGGAAGTATTCCACAACCTTGCTAAAGTATTAAAATCCAAAGGATTGAGTACTGCAGTAGGTGATGAAGGTGGTTTTGCACCAAATTTAGAATCCAATGCTGCTGCCTTAGCTTGTATCAAAGAAGCAGTAGAAAAAGCAGGTTATGTACTAGGTAAAGATGTAACTCTTGCTATGGACTGTGCTTCATCTGAGTTCTACAACAAAGAAAATGGTTTGTATGAAATGAAAGGTGAAGGTAAATCCTTTACTTCTCAAGAATTTACTCACTATTTAGAAAATTTATGTAACGAATATCCAATTGTATCTATTGAAGATGGTCAAGATGAATCTGACTGGGAAGGCTTCGCATACCAAACTAAAGTGCTAGGCGAAAAAATACAACTCGTCGGTGATGACTTATTTGTTACTAATACTAAAATTCTTAAAGAAGGTATCGAAAAAGGTATTGCTAACTCTATCTTGATTAAATTCAACCAAATCGGTTCATTAACTGAAACATTAGCCGCAATCAAAATGGCTAAAGATGCGGGTTATACTGCTGTTATTTCACACCGCAGTGGCGAAACTGAAGATGCCACTATTGCTGATTTAGCAGTAGGTACAGCAGCTGGCCAAATCAAAACTGGATCTATGAGCCGTTCAGACCGCATTGCGAAATACAACCAACTGATTCGTATCGAAGAATCATTAGGTGATAAAGCTCCGTTTTTAGGTTTAAAAGCAGTTAAAGGTCAAGCCTAAAATAAATATAATTTTTAAATAAAAAATACCGCACTACATAAAAGTGCGGTATTTTTTTATTACTTTTTTAGACTATAATTCATTCAACTTTAGTAACTATATTTATCCCGTATTTAAAAAATAAATTTTATTTTTACGATCTCGATCCCAATTAATGACTTTTTATCATGTCTAATTAAATTTCCTTTGTTATTGTTGTATATGAAAATGCTATTCACAAATATTAATAGCGACTTAACAAGATAGGATAGGATTCATTAAAATAATAGCATTAAAGGAATACTATTTATGAGGGGATTTACATTATTAGAAATGCTAATTGTATTACTTATTATTAGTATTACAGTTACTTTTGTTTCGCCAATGTGGCAACAAACTAATACACAAACAATCCTTAATAAAGAACAACAAAAACTTTACTTATTTTTACGCTATATTCAAACTCGTGTAGAAAATTCAAATGATATTTGGTTCCTCATTCCAAATCGCGATCTAAATAAAAAAACGTGGTGTATTACCGCTCAAATTAAAAGTGATAAATTATGTGATTGCCTATTACCACAAACTTGTTCCAAAGATGTAAATGCACATTTTTATTATCCTTATTTTCCTGAAAAAACTATGCTAATCAGCAAATCTTATTTTCCTAAAGAAATAACTAGATTAAGCGGTATTCGTAATACCGCTTCAACAGTTTGTTTTATTTTAGAAGCAGAAAAAAGTCGCACTTTATTCTCATTCTTTAATGTAGGTAGCTTGAAATTAAAAGATTATCAATCACTAAGTGCATGTGTAAATGATGAGGAAGATTAATGAAAATTTATCATGGACAAACATTATTTAGCTTAATAATTTCAATTAGTTTATCTACATTATTAATGCTAGTGATCATTCACTTTTATAGTCAAACTCAACAACAAAATAAAGAGATGATATTGCGTTTACACTTACAAAATGAAATACAAAGAGTAAATCAACTCATTGGAAAAGATTTACGACGAACAGGATTTAGAGCATTATCAGAAAAATTATCAAGTAATAATTTATCTTTATTCGAACAAGATGAAAATGGTACTGCCGTTGTTATTGCTCAAGCAGATTATGAACAAAATAATAGTTGTGTATTATTTTTCTATGATTTAGATGGAACAGGTTGCATAGGTACAACCTATAAAGGAGGTACTTGTATACAAGAAAACAAGAATAGTGCACAAAAAATTGAGAGAGAATTATTTGGATATAGATTAAATAAAAAAATGCTAGAAACTCGGTTAACTTATAAAAATGCAATTAATCAAAAATGCAATAAATCACAATGCCAAAGCTATACTCATCAACCAGCTTGCAATAGTGGAGGATGGGTAGACTTACTTGATGAAAATGAAATTGAAATCATTAAATTACAATTTAACTGGCTTATAGAAAATACTGCGATAGAATCAAAAATTGCTGGCAGATTAAAAAAGTACCCTCAAATTGAATATGAAACAAATATTATAATTCCATTACTTAATCAGGGTATAAATAAATGAAAAATACGGGCGTTGTTACATTAACTTTGTTAATTTTATTAACTTCTTCTCTATTAATTATTATCATATTAAACAATGATATTTTACACTTATATTCAACTACTATTTCTCAACGTAAAATATACCTTGAACAGAGTTTAAAACTCCAGAAGATTAGTAATATAGAGAAAGAAAAGTATTGCCATAATTTAAATATCAATACTGATAAAAATACTTATCAGATAAAATTTAATAATGATAATACGCTGTCTCATTATATCTGGTGTCGTAAAGAATCGTTATTTTACCACCCTCCCAAAAAAGCAATTAATAAAAATTCATTTAACTATTACATAAATAAAGAGGCTATTTCCAAATTTAAACATAAATTTATCGAAATGAATTCAAATTTACTTAAAAAAAATC
Organism: Seminibacterium arietis; assembly: GCF_042675725.1. Lineage (NCBI taxonomy): Bacteria > Pseudomonadati > Pseudomonadota > Gammaproteobacteria > Pasteurellales > Pasteurellaceae > Seminibacterium > Seminibacterium arietis. Next base: position 9,350 of record NZ_JBHTJN010000028.1, on the reverse strand, counting down.
AAGACTCTTTATATTGGTTTAATGAAAATCAAAATGAATGGGAAATAAAAGGGAACATTAATGCTGTAATTATTGCAGAAGGAGATTTAACTATTACAGGTAAAGGAAAAATTAGTGGAACGGTTATCACTCAAGGTAAATTAATAACAGCAGATTCAGTAAAAATAGTGTACAAAAAATCAACTGTTAACAATATAGTACGAATTTATAGTTATTGGCAATATGCGGAGAAAAGCTGGCATGATTTTGAACCATTATAATACTATGAATTACAAGGGAATGAATTTTCTTTCCTTGTTAGTGACTTTAGTTCTATTTAGTGGTATTTTCTTAGCGATAAATCGCTGGATTTCCTATCAACAAAAAAGTGCAGTAGAAATTTATCAACGTTATCAAGCTGTTCAAATAATTGAAAACCAAAAACAGAGATTATTCTTAGGATTGGATTGTGAACCAAAAGTAGAACAAAACCAATTGACTTTTTTCATTAATTGTTCTGCTAACAGAGTAACTGTTCGTTATCCAGCTGGGGAAGTTTCAATATAAATAAAAGGAAAACATGTGTTTACTGTTTATTACTCTAACCAATTAGAAACACTAAAAGAAATTCTTATTCATGTAATGACTCAAGATTTACTTAAGGATCCTCTTCAATCAGAGGTCATTTTAGTTCAGAGTAATGGAATGGCACAATGGCTACAATGGCAAATTGCAGAACATTGTGGGATTGCGGCTAATCTAACTTTCTCCATGCCTGCAAGTTTTATTTGGCAACAATACCAAGAAAATTTTCCTAATATGAGTTCAAGTAATGCTTTTAGCAAAGAAAACATGACTTGGCATTTAATGCAACTTATTCCTGATTATCTATCTCAACCAGAATTTCAACCTCTGTATAATTATTTAGCATCATCTCATCATGCTGAACAACAAAAACGTTATCAATTAGCAAACAAAATCGCAGATTTATTTGATCAATATTTAGTTTATCGCCCTCATTGGATTACAGCTTGGGAGGAAAATAAAGATAATAAAATCGCATTTCATAACAAAAATAGATTGAATTTAGATTCATTTCAATTAGAAGAGCAAATTAATCAGCACAGTGAATGGCAAGGCATATTATGGCGAGCATTAGTAAATAAAATTAAGGAAAATAGTACTCAAAAAGAACAATTATTCCATCGGGTTGACTTAAATCAGAAATTTTTAGAATTATTAAAACATAAAAAGCCAAATAATTTACCACAAAGAATTTTTATTTTTGGTATTCCTACTCTACCTAAATTTCATTTAGAAACATTATATGCAATCAGCCAGTATTGTGAAATTCATTTATTTTTCTATAACCCTTGTAGAGAATATTGGGCAGATATAGTCGATCAGCATTATTGGCAAAAATTACAAAAACGTTACCGCACTTCATTTACTAAAAATGATAACAAAATACCCACTCTATCCCCTATACAGATAAAAAAATTAGAAAATGATGAGATTGAATACTATGAAGATGAAAAATTACAAATTGGTCACCCCCTATTATCCTCTTGGGGGAAATTAGGGCGAGATTTCTTACATCTATTAACTGAATTACAAGCAGATCGTGAAATTAATGCTTATGTAACAGAAAGTGAATCTGATTTATTACATCAAATTCAAACAAAGATTCTAGATTTAATTCCTAATGGAAAACAGCCTCTGTTTTATCAAAAAGATGATCGTTCTCTCACTTTTCACTCTTGTTATAGTGCAATGAGAGAAGTAGAGGCACTACATGATTACTTACTCCATTTATTTAATCAAAATCAAGATGATAAAAATGCCATTACACCAAAAGATATAGTTGTTATGGTCGCAGACATTGATAAATATACGCCTTATATTCGATCTGTTTTTGGTCAGCGTTGCCAAAATGATAGTATTAATCAACAAATCCCTTTTTCAATTTCTGATAATACGTTATCAGAAGACAATATTATCATTTCTGGATTTTTAAATTTACTAAATTTAAAAGAAAGCTTATTCACCGTTGATAATGTTTTAACACTTCTAGATATTCCCGCAATTCATCGTCGTTTTAATATTGAAGTAGAAGATTTAGCTATCATTAAAACCTGGATTGAAAAATCAGGGATACGATTCGGTTTGCAAAAAGCTACAACAGAAACCTACAAAAATTATAATGCTTGGCAAGCGGGGATTGAAAGAATGCTTCTCGGTTATGCTATGCGTGAAGAACATGGTATATGGCAAGATACTATTGGATTTGACAGCACTTATGGGCTACAAGGACAATTAATTGGAAATTTGTCTCAATTCATAGAACAACTTTATTTATGGCAACAACAACTATCTGGCCAACATAGTGCGATTGAGTGGGGACAATATTTATATTCTTTAATTGAAAACTTCTTTATTCATGATGAAAATACTCAACAAACTATATGGTATTTGAACGATATTATCCAATCATTCGTTAAACAATTACAAGAAGTTAATTTTAATGAGAAAATTATTGCAGAAGTTGTAGCTGACATTATTGAAAAGAATTTAACAACAAGTCATCACAACTTAAAATTTCTAGCGGGAAAAGTTAATTTTTGTACATTATTACCAATGCGTTCTATACCGTTTAAAGTAGTCTGTTTATTAGGCATGAACGAAAATGATTATCCCCGCCGTTATACCCCCAATAGTTTTGATCTAATGCAGTATAATCGTCAGAAAGGAGATCGTAACCGTCGAGATGATGACCGCTATCTATTTTTAGAGGCATTACTATCAGCACAAAAATATTTTTACATCAGCTATATAGGACGATCTATCATTGATGATCAAGAAAAAGAACCTTCGGTATTAGTTAACCAACTAATAGATTATATTGTAGATAATATTGATCAATCAAATGATAATCAGAATATGAGATCATTGCTAGTTACTCAGCACAGCATGACTGCTTTTAGCCAACAAAATTTTATTGGAGAATACCGCTCTTTTAAAAAACAATGGTTACCTTTAGCACAAAATAACAAAGACAATTCTTTGAATTTCATAAAAAAATTGGACACTGATGCTTTCAACGAAATAGTAACAAGCCACATGAATGAAATAGAATTGACTAAACTAATTCAGTTTATATGTCATCCTACTAAATTCTTTTTTGAAAATATATTGGGAGTTTACTTTTATCAGGAAGAATTAATTCCTGAATGTGAAAATTTTACACTAGATAACCTAGAATTATATAAAATCAATAATGAGCTTATTTACTATCCTAATAAAAATAGAGAGATTTTTTTTGAAAAGCTGAAAATAAAAGGTAGCATGCCTCAAAGCTCTTTTTCTCAAGTTTATCAGAATGAAATAGAAAATGAGATCGATGATTTTAAAGAGAATATCAACATTTATTTACAAAAATCATCATATGATAAACCTTTTAAATTAAATATTGACCAAAGTAATTGTTGTCTAAAAGGAACAATCGATTGTTTATATGAAACAGAAAACGCTAAATTTAATAGAGTAACTTGGAGAGTAGGAAAAGTTAAAGATTACGATTATATTTATACATGGATACATCATTTAGTATTATGTGCAATTGATGAAACTCAAAATTTCAAATCAATAATTCATTATGGAAAAGATAAAGCAATTGAATTTAATTATATTGATAAAAATACCGCACTTCAACAATTACAAACTTATGTTGATGCATACTTACAGGGGCAAAAACAACTATTCATAGTAATTAATAAAGATATAAACAATTATATAAAAATCATAAATAACAATAATACTAAAGAAAATAGTTCAGAAAATGATAATTTAGATAAATGTAATGCACATTTATCTAAAATTATATTTGGTGATCAATATACGGCTCCAGATCGTTATTTACAGCGTGTTTTTGCTCACCAAAAACCCAATACAGAGCAAATTATAGAAATCAACGAACGAACTTTTGAATGGTTTAATAGTATGATACTAAATATAAAAAAATAATGAATACTTGATTTAGTTAATCATAAATTTTACAAATATCACGCTGTATATAACGTTTTATTAGGTTGATTCGGTATTTCTCTTGCAAGTTTAGGTACTAAATAACCAGAACTGATTCTTTGCAATTCTTTATAAATTTTAACCGCACTTTTATCATCAATATAAAAATGGCTAGCACCTTCAACTTTATCTAATAAGTGTAAATAATAAGGCAAAATTCCTATAGAAAATAATTTACTATTTAATTCTTTTAAAATTAATGGATCATCATTAACTCCTTTCAGCAATACCGATTGATTAAGTAAAGTAACATCAGATATTTTTAAATTGTAAATTGCTTTAGACAGTAATTCATCAATTTCATTTGGATGATTTATATGTGTAACTAAAACGATTTTAAACCGACTTTTTTTTAAAATTTGACAAAAATAATTTGTAATTCTTTGCGGTATTACGATTGGTAGACGAGTATGAATACGCAATACCCGTAAATGAGGTATTTTCTCAAGCCGTTGTATCAACCAATCTAATTCATGATCTTTCGCCATTAATGGATCTCCGCCAGAAAAAACTACCTCTTCAATCTCACTGTGAGCTGCAATATAATCCAATGATTTTATCCAATTTTCTTTATTTCCTTTATTTTCAGCGTAAGGAAAATGGCGTCGAAAACAATAACGACAATTAACTGCACAACTATTTTTTACCATTAATAACAATCTATTATGATATTTATGTAAAATATTAGGGGCTACATTCTGTTGTTCTTCTAGCGGATCTTTACTAAATCCTACCATAGGTAAAAACTCTTGTCTTGATGACATAACCTGTAAAAAAAGAGGATCCTTAGGATTATTTTTTTCTATTTTTTGCACAAAAGGTCTAGGCACTCTCATAGGAAATAGCTTACGTGCTGCAATATCATCAACAAAATCTGTAACTGTTAAATTTAACTCTTTCAACAATTCCTCAGGATCTGAAATTGCATTAGCTAACAAATCTGTCCAATTTTCTTCTCTATTTAAGCAATTTTGATGTAAAATACGCATTTAAAAACAATCTCTTTTATTTGAGGATAATATGGCTACATATACTACCAGTGATTTCAAACCAGGTCTAAAATTTATGCAAGATGGAGAACCTTGCGTTATTGTTGAAAACGAATTTGTCAAACCGGGTAAAGGACAAGCTTTTACACGTACTCGCATCCGAAAGCTCATTTCAGGCAAAGTATTAGATGTCAACTTTAAGTCAGGAACATCTGTTGAAGCGGCTGATGTTATGGATTTAAATTTGACTTATTCTTATAAAGACGAGGCTTTTTGGTATTTTATGCACCCTGAAACATTTGAGCAATACTCTGCTGATGCAAAAGCTATCGGCGATGCAGAAAAATGGCTATTAGATCAGGCTGATTGCATTGTCACATTATGGAATGGTGCTCCAATTACAGTAACCCCACCTAACTTTGTTGAATTAGAAGTCGTAGAAACTGATCCAGGTCTGAAAGGTGATACTGCTGGTACAGGAGGAAAACCTGCTACATTAAGTACTGGTGCAGTAGTTCGCGTTCCTTTATTTATCCAAATTGGTGAAACTATTAAAGTTGACACTCGCTCAGGTGAATACGTATCTCGCGTAAAATAAGACTTTAATACAGAAAAATCAAAAGACTGATTACGATACAATATCATCGCAATCAGTCTTTGTCGTTCTTCCTCTATTACATTTAGCTCTTTTCTTCTAACCATTGCTCTAGTGCAACGACATCATTTAACCAATTTTTTCCCAGAAAATCGATCCTAGAGTCAAGATTAGAATCCCAATCTACTAAGTCGCAGTTTTGTAATTTTGCTGAAATTGCTTGAATTCGTTTTAATCCAACAGAAGAAGCGGCTCCTTTGATTTTATGTGCAATAGACGCAACTTCTTGTTTTTGCTTTGGATCTTTTTGATATGCAACATAACAATTGAGCATTTGTTCCATATATTCCGCCATTGTCTTTTTGAACAAACTCAAATTATTTTTCACAAACTCTCTGCCCAACATAGTAACTAACTCATTAAGTATAGATAAATCAAATGCATCATCTTGTTCACTACAAGGCTCTTCATATAAATCTAAGTCTATTTTTGGTAGCGACAATGCTGAATGAAAATCATCTCCAAACTGTTCTAATAAACATTGTGTTAGTTCATCTTTTGATAGCGGTTTTCTAAGCACGCCATCCATACCTTTTTCTTGATATTCTTCCTTGCTCCGCATTACATTTGCCGTAAAAGCAATCAATGGCGGCAAAAAGTCATAAACACCGTTTATATATTTCTCACGTAAATAAGTAGCAATATCAAAACCAGACATATCAGGTAATTGAATATCAATTAAAACAAGATCATAATAATTCTGCTCAAAAAGAGCGATCGCTTTTTTGCCCGTCATAGCTACATCAACAGAATACCCCAGTTTTTCTAACATAGATTTAGCGACAATTACATTAACTTCAATATCTTCAATTAATAATATTTTTAACGTTGTAGGAATTTGAGTTGTTTTTTCTGTTTCAGTTGGATTGACTATTTCTTCCGCTTTTAATATCAATGTAAAAGTTGAACCTTTTCCGACCGCACTTTTTACTGTCAGATCGCCTCCCATTAAACGAGCAATTGTTTTTGATATAGTCAAACCTATACCACTACCTGCTGGTCTAGATTGCTCTGACCTAACTTGGTAATACATAGTAAAAATCTTATCCAATTCATTTTCTGGAATGCCAATCCCTGTATCGGACACAGAAAAAGAAAACGTATCTTTTGTAAGATAGCGAATTTCTAGCGTAATAGTACCTTGACGTGTAAACTTGACCGCATTACTAATTAAATTCCATAAAATTTGACTTAATCTAGCTGAGTCTAACTTAACCCAATTAGGCAAATTCGGTTCACAAAGAATTTCCAGCTTTAAATGATTTTGCTCCGCCATTAGCGTTGAAAAATTAATAATATCATTTAAAAAACGATGAAAATCTGTTTCTTTCTCATTTAATTTAATATTCTGTGTATCAATTTTTTCTAAGTCGATAATATCACTAAAAATATGAGCAAGAGACACCGCACTCATATTGATTGTCTTAAGGTAATTACGTTGTTGTTTCTCTAAAGAACCATCAAGTAAAATTTGGCTCAATCCAATAATACCATTTAGAGGGGTTCGCAACTCATGACTTATTGTCATCATTAATGCTGTTTTATTACGAATATTCTGTTCCAACTCATTCAGTGCAACAGAAAGTTTTTTTTCAGTGACAACTCTTTCTGAAACTTCTTTACGCAAATTGTAAACAAGTTTTGCTAACTCAAAACGAGATTTTTCCAACCTCTCAACTAATAAAGTAAAAAAATAGATAATAAATGGAGCAGAAATCAAACCAAATACAATAGAACGAATAATATCAATCCAATAAATTTGACCAATAAAACACAGACTAAACAGCATTTGAACACAAATAGCTGACACAGCAAGTACACAAATACCTAATAAAGAAAATTTAACTCGCCCTAAACGAATAACCCAATCTACATACCGCTGAGTAAAATATTCAAAATTTTTCATATAAAATAATTAACAACACATCCACACAAGGTTCTATTATTCTTTTCTTAGCGTGAGAAGTAAACAAGAAAATAAAAATAAGACTGAGTTTATCGTTTATCTCAGTCTTTAGTAATTGAATGAGTTTTTATTTATGCAGATAGTTATTTCTGTATTAAGTATTACTTTTTAAGCTTATCTAACTCCAAAAGAAATAAACCTGATTCGAAAAGGAAATTAAATACAGAATCTATTACGTAATCCTTAGTTATACCTGAAGCAGTGCTTAATGAAAATCTAAAGACAATCTTTTTTTCTGAACCGTTTTCTACTAAGGCAGCCTTTAAAGAGTAAGCATTATTTAATTGTAGAACATCTTTATATGTAAGATTCGGATAGTTATTACTTAATGGTAAAGGCAAAAATAAATCTAACGTCTTATCTTTTTTCGTATTATTATTCAGAAAAGCGGGAATAAATTTTGACCTTACAAAAATCGTACCTTCTGACAAAATACGCACTTCCTCAAAACGCGCTTCCTTAGGGGATTTTTTTTTATTATGGTTTTCTAATAGACTAACTAAGTCTTGATCAGAAAACTCAGTATAAACTGCCTCACTTCTACTTTCTCCATAAACAGGAGTGACAAAAAAAGAACAGAATAAAGAAGATAACAAAATTATCCTAATAAAATAGCCATACACTTTCATAGTATTCAGAAACCCCATTTCAGTAACCAGATATAGATTCACTAACTTTCGAAAAATCATTTAACGAAATTTCAATAAAATCAAGCACATTAGACTCGCTTACACCCGACGAAGAATACACATTCAAAGAGGAAGCAATCGAAACACCATTACCATCATAATTAAGAAAAAATCCAGCAGAAGATTTAAAAAAATTTGACAAATTAAAATCATTCCATTTCTTATAGTCTATACAACTTATATCCATTTCATAATTTTTATTTTTACCATCGTTACAAATAGCTTCATATTGCATTAACGTGAATTTTTTGGAGAAAAATTTTCTACCATAACCCAAAACATACAGATGCTTCTTGCCAGCTTTTATAGTACTAAAAAAAATAAGATAACGTTTATCCCCTATATCAGTAGGTATAACATTATAATATTTGCTTTCTAACAATCTAACTACTTGTTGTTTAGAAAATTCAGTATAAACTACTTCTTTCTTAGTCTTATTTTCGGCATAAGCAGAGCTATATAAAATAGCAGTAAAAAATAACAAGAATGCTTTAAAACAGCCTATTCTTTTAATCATAAATACTCTCTCCTCATCCGAAATCAACCTCTTTGTATAAAAAACATCTTTATAAATAGAATTTAACTTTGAAATAAAATTTAAAAAGACTTATTTATACGCCTATAAATAAACAAAATTAATAAAATTCATAAGGTTGAGGACAGATCCCATAAGATGGAATATTAATTGCTTTAGTAGAGCCTAATACATTGTAATAGCAAATTTTATTCAAACCACTTATTTGCTCCCCCTTAAGAAAACCCATCGTAGCATAAGCAGTAGTAACGACTCCCAATGCACACAGACTTAAAATTATTGTTTTCATAGTTATACGTTTCATAATAAAATTCTCCAAATTCATATTTATTAATATTCAGTAATTGATTTATCTTTCTTGCTTTACAAGAAAGATAATAGCATAATGCTATTAATTGATTATTTTTTATTCTACTTTAGATGATAGCAAGTAACATAATAAATGCTAGTGATA
>NZ_JBHTJN010000027.1:0-58281 GCF_042675725.1 Seminibacterium arietis | reverse complement strand
GCTCCACCATAGTGCTTAGATAACACTGTCGTAATCGCAGCTGTTAAAGTTGTTTTACCATGGTCAACGTGGCCGATTGTACCCACGTTTACGTGCGGTTTTGTACGTTCAAATTTTTCTTTAGACATTGAAAGTCCCTCTAAGAATACACGGTTATCGATGGCTCAATATACCACATTAACCAAAAATTGAAATTCGATAGTTAAAATTAAAAGATGGGATAAAAACTAGGCTGGTGCTGATAGGCGGATTTGAACCGCCGACCTCACCCTTACCAAGGGTGCGCTCTACCAACTGAGCTACATCAGCGCTTGGAGCGGGCAGCGGGAATCGAACCCGCATCATCAGCTTGGAAGGCTGAGGTAATAGCCATTATACGATGCCCGCAGTCCTAAATTCATCTGTCCCATCAGAATTCATTAAATAATGGTGGAGGGAGAAGGATTCGAACCTTCGAAGGCTGAGCCGGCAGATTTACAGTCTGCTCCCTTTGGCCGCTCGGGAATCCCTCCGTACTAAATGAATATCTTGACTACGAATACTGTATGGTGCCGACTACCGGAATCGAACTGGTGACCTACTGATTACAAGTCAGTTGCTCTACCTACTGAGCTAAGTCGGCCCGTCGTAAACAAGTGAGGTGTATTATATGGAATTTTTTATCGGTGACAAGTTTTTTTTTGAAAAAAAACATTTTTTCTTTTCATTCGTCTATTTATCAAGCAAAAAGAAACAACATTTTAAAATAAGTGTCAAAATATATGCAAATTTACTAATCAAATTGTGATTTATCATGTATATTGCTGCTCATTATCTATAAATAGCGAAGGATTTACTGTGGAACTTTCAAATACTAATTTTTTTTCTGATCACATTACTCCATTTTTGAGTTTTAATCGAGATCAATGGGCCTCGTTGCGTAAATCTATTCCATTAAAGCTAACTGAACAGGATCTGAAACCATTATTAGGATTTAATGAAGAATTGTCTTTAGATGAAGTAAGAACGATTTATTTACCACTTACTCGATTAATTCATTGCTATATTGAAGAAAATTTGCGACGGCAAACTGCACTTAATCGTTTTTTGGGGGGATGCAATGCAAAAGTTCCTTATATTATAAGTATTGCTGGCAGTGTTGCTGCAGGAAAAAGTACTTCTGCACGGATTCTACAATCCTTGCTTTCTAACTGGCCGACTAGTCGCAAAGTTGATTTAATTACTACAGATGGTTTTTTACATACGTTGGAAAAGCTCAAAAAAGACAATATATTAGATAAAAAAGGTTTTCCAGTTTCTTACAATACGCCTAAACTGATTCGTTTTTTAGCTGATGTGAAATCTGGTCGTCCAAAAGTAAAAGCCCCTGTTTATTCCCATTTAACTTATGATATTGTTCCTGAGCAGTTTGATATTGTTGACCAACCTGACATTTTAATTTTAGAAGGACTAAATGTATTGCAAACAAGCAAAGATCATCAAGTTTTTGTCTCTGATTTTGTTGATTTTTCTATTTTCGTTGATGCGGAAGAAACTTTATTAAAACAATGGTATATCCATCGATTTTTAAAATTTCGTCTAAGTGCATTTACTGATCCACATTCCTATTTTAATCATTATGCTTCCTTATCAGAAAAAGAGGCTATCGAGGTCGCTAGTAAGATTTGGGATAATATCAATGGATTAAATTTAAGACAAAATATTTTACCTACCCGCGAGCGAGCAAACCTAATTTTAAAAAAAGGTTCAGATCATGCTGTTGAATTAGTAGTTCTAAGAAAATAAAAATACAACCGCACTTTTAAGATTAATAGTCCCTGTTTCTTCGGGGATTATTAAAAAATGATGATTTACTTAATTCCATTTTATCTAGTGGTAGCGTTATCATATTGTGAGACTTTATTATCACGATCAAAGAATCAATATTCTGTCTAATAGTTGTAAAAATGCAACAAATATTGACCGCACTCAAAAAACAAGGATCATTAAGAATGAAATTAAATACCCAACAATTACAAGCGGTAAAAAATGTCAAAGGTCCATGCTTAGTTCTAGCTGGAGCTGGGTCAGGTAAAACAAGGGTAATTATCAATAAAATTGCATATTTGATCGAAAAGTGCGGTTATTCACCAAAACAAATTGCTGCAGTTACGTTCACCAATAAAGCAGCGCGTGAAATGATCGAAAGAGTATCTCATTCCATTGGAAAAGAAAAAAGTCGAGGTTTAACAATTTCAACTTTTCACACTTTAGGATTCAATATTATCAAGCATGAATATAAAAAACTGGGGTTCAAAGAAAATATAACTTTGCTTGACGATCATGATCAATTTTCTCTATTAAAAGAATTAACTTCCGATTTATTGAAAGAAGATAAGGAAGTTTTACGAGAATTAATCTCAAAAATTTCGAACTGGAAAAGTGATTTAGTAATGCCGTCAAAGGCATTAATATTAGCAAAAGATAATAAAAGCCAACTCTTTGCAACATGCTATGAACGCTACGCTAATCAGATTCGTGCTTATAATGCTTTAGATTTTGATGATCTTATTATGCTTCCAACGTTACTGTTGAAACAAAATGCTGAAGTACAATTAAAATGGCAAGAAAAAATTCGTTACTTACTAGTGGACGAATATCAAGATACCAATACTAGTCAATATGAATTGATTAAATTATTAGTTGGTAAAAGAGCATGTTTTACTGTAGTAGGTGATGATGATCAATCTATTTATTCTTGGAGAGGAGCAAAACCACAAAATATGATAAGGTTGAAAAATGATTTTCCCCAGCTACAATTAATTAAGCTAGAGCAAAATTATCGTTCAACTCAACGCATCTTACATTGTGCAAATATCTTAATCGCTAATAATGAACACGTATTTGAGAAGAGTCTATTTTCTACTTTAAATGAAGGAGAGAAATTACAAATTATTGAAGCAAAGAATGAAGAAGATGAGGCCGAAAAAGTAGTTGGAGAATTAATTGCTCATCGTTTTATAAAAAAAACTAAATATCGTGACTATGCAATTTTATATCGAAATAACCACCAATCTCGCTTATTTGAAAAAGTATTAATGCAAAATCGCATTCCTTATAAAATTTCAGGGGGAACATCGTTTTTTTCTCGAATAGAAATTAAAGATATGATGGCATATTTAAGATTGCTAGTTAATCAAAATGATGACTCTGCATTGCTACGTATTATCAATATACCTAAACGAGAAATTGGTCCTGTGACACTAGAGAAGTTGGGTACTCTCGCTAAAGAAAAACAAATTAGTTTATTTGAAGCTATTTTTGACTTTGACTTAATTCATAGAGTTAATCCTAAGTCTTATAATTCATTACAAAAATTTGCTCATTGGATTGAAGAATTGAATAGAGAATTATTACATAGTAAAGCTGAAAATGCAGTAAGACGAATGTTAGCACAATTATACTATGAAGAATATTTATATGAACATGCTAACACTCCTAAAGTTGCTGAAATGCAAAGCAAAAATGTAGCAACTTTATTTCAATGGGTAAGTGAAATGCTAAAAGGCAACGAACTAAACGAACCAATGAGTTTAAATCAAGTCGTAACGCAATTAACATTACGAGATATGTTAGAGCGTGCCGAAAATGATGATGACAATGATCAAGTACAATTGATGACATTACATGCTTCTAAAGGATTAGAATTCCCTCACGTATTTTTAGTGGGAATGGAAGAGAATATATTACCCCACCAAACTAGCATTGATGAAGATAATGTAGAAGAAGAAAGAAGATTGGCTTACGTAGGAATCACTCGTGCCCAACAGAGTTTAACATTTTCTTTATGCAAAGAGCGGCGACAATTCGGTGAAATTTTCAAACCAGAACCAAGTCGTTTTTTACAAGAACTACCTGCCGATGATATTCAATGGGAAAAAGATATTCTTCCAATAACAAAAGAACAACAACAAAAAATAACTCAAGATCACATTGCCAATTTGAGAGCTATACTCAATAGAGGTTAAATTTTATTGCATTTTTGTAGATAAATCATTCAATTGATAAATGATTTCAGTGTTATTTAAAAAAATAAATTGACTTATGATGGGGCAATTCGTATCATACCGCCCACAAACCAATTATGGTGAGATGGCCGAGTCGGCTGAAGGCGCTCCCCTGCTAAGGGAGTATGGGGTCAAAAACTCCATCGAGGGTTCGAATCCCTCTCTCACCGCCATTTACTCACAGCACCCGTAGCTCAGCTGGATAGAGTACCCGGCTACGAACCGGGCGGTCAAAGGTTCGAATCCTTTCGGGTGCGCCATTTTATTGAACTCTACACTAAAATAGTGAGTGAATAAAAAAGTTTGTTAAAATTTCAAAAGCGCACCCGTAGCTCAGCTGGATAGAGTACTCGGCTACGAACCGAGCGGTCAAAGGTTCGAATCCTTTCGGGTGCGCCATTCCACTAATTCACATTAAATTAATTAATTTTTTTATAAAAAAATATCATTTTCTTTTGTGATCAAATTACAACTCCTTTAAAATAATTGAAATTTGGTGTAAAAGAGAACGATATGAAAAAAACAACAAAATTTACCGCACTTCTACTCAGTAGTATTATTTTAACAGGCTGTGCCACTGTTGATCCTAAAACAGGTGAACGTAAAGATCCGTTAGAGGGATTTAATCGTGCTATGTGGCACTTTAACTATGAGATTGCTGATCCTTATGTATTAAAACCCGTGGCTAAGGGATGGAAGAACTATGTACCAAAACCAATTAAAACGGGCTTGACTAACGTAGCAAATAACCTTGATGAACCTGCTAGTTTTGTTAATCGTCTCGTTCAAGGCAATTTCCAACAAGCTATGGTGCACTTTAATCGATTTTGGATTAATAGCATTTTTGGACTAGGTGGCTTAATTGATTGGGCAAGTTATAGCCCTTCTCTTTCTGTAGAAAATTACCGACGCTTTGGTGATACGCTTGGCTACTATGGAATAGAGACTGGTAGCTACATTATGTTACCGTTTTACGGTGCAGCTACACCACGCCAAGATCTTGGTAATTTAGTAGACAATGCCTATCCAGTTTATTCTTTATTAGGACCTTGGTCGATTTTAAAATGGGCAGTACAAAGCGTTGACCGCCGTGCAAGTGTATTAGATAAAGAAGCTTTATTGCATCAAGCTCAAGATCCTTATGTCACTTTCCGTGAGAGCTATTTTCAAAATTTAAATTACCGAATTAACAACGGCAAATTACAAGCTCCAGCACCCACACTTTCACAAGATATTTTAAACGAAATTGATTAAAAAGGACAAAAAACATGGAAATGACTGCTACTCAGCGATTAATTTTAGTGAATCAGTACAAATTAATGAGTTTATTAGATTCTAAAAATGCCCCTAAATACCAACGTCTTGAAGCTATTGTAAGAGGGGGATTTAGCTTGGAATTAAATGAACTTGATAAAGAATACTCAAATTTATCAGAACAAGAATGTCGCACTATTTTAGATACTTTAGAAATGTATCGTGCTTTGCAAGTTTCGTATCAAAAACTAGAAGATAAATCCACTGTCACGCCACACCGTTTACAATTTTCAGGCTATTGTGCAATTCGTGAAAAAAAATATCTAAATTACTTGCGTTTTATCACCACAGTTGAGGGGAAATATACTGAATTTATGCAGTGTGAACATGGATGTGATTCACAGGTCCCTATGTGGGATAAATATCTCAAAATGTTAAAAGAATGGCGATCTTGCCCACATGAATTTCACTTAAGCATGACGGAAATTAAAAAAATTCTAAATGCTTAAAATAAAATTAACCGCACTTAATGTAAAAAGTGCGGTTATAAAATCAAAAATTTAGTTAATCACCTAAAGTAGCTACCATAACAGCTTTGATCGTATGCATGCGATTCTCTGCTTCATCAAACACAATTGAAGCCTCAGATTCAAAAACTTCATCTGTTACTTCTAATCCATTCATACCGTATTTTCTTGCCATTTCCTTACCGACAGTAGTATTTTCATCATGGAATGCTGGTAAGCAGTGCATAAATTTAACATTTGGATTACTTGTTAATGCCAATAATTCAGTATTAACTTGATATGGTTTCATTAATTCAATCCGCTGTTCCCATGCCGATTCTGGCTCACCCATAGATACCCAAATATCCGTATAAATAAAATCCACATCTTTCACACCTTCAGTAACATTTTCGGTACAAGTAATTTTAGCACCGCTCTTTTTAGCAACTTCAGCAACTTCATCCAATAACTTTTGTTCAGGAAAAAACGCTTTAGGTCCAACTAAACGCAAGTCAAGTCCCATTAAAGCCGCACCTTCTACAAAAGAGTTACCCATATTGTTACGAGCATCTCCTAAGTACGCCATTTTGATCTGATTTAGTGGTTTATCACAATGTTCTAACATAGTTAAAAAATCAGCTAGAATTTGCGTTGGGTGAAATTCATCTGTTAATCCATTCCATACAGGTACACCTGAATACTGTGCTAAGGTTTCCACTAAATGTTGTCCATAACCACGATATTGAATACCGTCATACATACGCCCCAAAACTCTTGCCGTATCTTTCATTGATTCTTTATGCCCAATTTGAGAGCCTGAAGGACCTATATAAGTTACATTAGCACCTTGATCATAAGCTGCTACTTCAAAGGAACATCGAGTACGAGTAGAGGTTTTTTCAAAAATCAATGCAATATTTTTACCTTTTAATCTTGGTTGTTCAGTACCACAATATTTTGCCTTTTTTAATTCAGCAGCAAGCTGAATTAAATAAGTTATTTCTTTTGCAGTAAAATCCATTAAGCGTAAAAAATGGCGATTGCGTAAATTCAACGGCATAGTAAACCCCTCATATAATACTTAGTTAAACGTTTGCGGAGTGCTAATTCTACTCAACCTGATATTAAAAGGCAAATTTTGTGCAACAAGTCTCTTTGATGAATTCACGTTGAATACGATAAACTAATTTTAGTAAATGATTATCGGACAAATTGCTTAATACGCACATCAAAAACTTGCATACCTGCTGCAAGTCCTGCTTGTACGCCAAGATCTGCATCTTCAAACACAAGGCAATTTTTAGGATTTACTCCTATTAATTCCGCACATCGTAAGAATGTATCAGGTTCAGGTTTGTGATTTATAACATCTTCAGCGGTGACTACAGCATTGAGGTAGGAATTTAAATTAAATTTTTCTAATAATTTTAAAGTAATATCACGATGAGAGCCTGTCCCTAATGCTATTGGCTTTTTACCAGAAAAAGATTTAAGCACTTCTGCTGCAGGTAAAAGAGTAGCTTGTTCCATAATGATCTCTAGACCCAATTTTCTTTTTAAACGTAGTACTTGATCCAATAATTCTAAAGGCATACTACATTCTTTCATCATTTCCAATGCAATAGTCCGAACAGTAGCACCTCCGAGTTTATACATAATGTCTCCATTAAGGGAATACCCCATTGCTTCCCCTACTCTATCCCATGCTTTTCTGTGACAAGGCATTGTGTCAATTACTGTGCCATCCATATCAAAAATCAATCCATCGTATGATGAAAAATTACTACAATCCAATTTATTCCCCTTAATTTGTTTTAAAATTTATATATCAAAAACTAGCTATAAGCATAACATATCTTTCAATTACACTGTACTTTGTGAAAAAGTTCAGATTTTGCATTCTATACTCTATTTTTGCTAAAACTAAAAGTGCGGTGATTTTTACTCAAGTTTTACAGTATCATCATAAACTATTTATGACTTATTTCAGTTTCATTTCTTACAGCAAACAAACACCTTTCATTGTAAACATCTATGCCTTATCCCTTAGCTAACTAATTAGTTTAGAAAAAATATAATCAATATAGTAATAAAAAAGAAAACTGCCACTAAAAAGTGGCAGCATATTTAAGGTAATGGTCGATTAAGCTTTTTTATTTTTAAGATCAAATCGATCTGAAACAAAACCATATAATGTCCAACCAATAAAGGTAGCTATTGCACCGTAAGTCATCGCTTGTTCCCCTGCTGCATATAATGCATAAATACAGTAAACAGATCCGACAAATGCGACAACAGTTGTTACTTTCGCTTTATTGTATGGTACATTTTCCATTTTTTGTAACACGGCTAACGCTGCCATTGAAAGCAAATAAGGAATAATATTAGTAACAACAGCTAAATCAACCAAAACATTAAATTGTTTATTTAATGATGGACTAATTGTCATTAAAGATAATAGCGTTTGAATTGCTGTAATTGTTACCATACCAACGATAGGAGCTTCTTTACTTGTAACTTTCTTGAAGAATGCAGGGAAATAGCCTTCTTGAGCAGAAGAACGGAAAACCTGAGCAATGGTAAACTGCCAACCTAATAATGAACCAAAACAAGATAATACCATCAATCCCATCACTACTTTACCTGTTGTTTCATTAAACATATGAGCAAAAGCTAAACCAAAAGGAGCTGTTGAATTAGCTAAATCCATATTAGGAACAATACCTGCAATAACATTTGTAGATACAATATAAATTACTGCTGCACCTAACGTACCGCCTAGAACAGCAATAGGAACATTTTTCTCTGGATTTTCTACTACGTCAGTATTAGCACAAGCAGATTCCAGCCCTAAAAATGACCACAAAGTCATTGAAATAGACACACCAATAGCTTCAAATGTTGGCACATTATGTGGGTTCCATGAACTTACATACATATCGCCATCAAACCATTTCCAACCAATAAGACATATACCAACTACTGGAATGATCACGCCCCAAATAGTAAATGAACTAATATTTCCCGTAATTCTTGCCCCACCAAAATTTAATACCGTAGCAAGCCATAAAGTAAAGATTGTCCATAATGCAATCGATACTGGAGATAAAACTACACCTAGCAACTCAGAGCCATACCCTACTGCAGAAATCGCAATTGCCGTATTAGCTATTACTAATGACACACCATAAGTATAATTTGCCATGAAGTTCCCTGCTTTACCAAAGGAATATTCTGCATATCCTCCCATACCTCCTGATTTTTTACTAAACATACCGCATTGAGCGAAAGCATAAGCTAGAGCGGTAGAACCACCTGCTGTAACTAACCAAGAAATAATTGAAATGGTTCCGATCTCCGCCAATTTAGTTGGCAGCATAATGATTCCAGATCCCATCATATTAACCATAGTTAAAATGGTGAGTTGAAGTACACCTATTTTATTTGTTTTATTTGCACTCATTTTCATTACCTCACAAGTGCGGTATAAATCAACCGCACTTTTTTATATTATTGATAGAAACATGACTCTTAAGCCAATTCACGCCTAATACTCTGTTAATACATAACCGTAAGCACGGGTTCGACCATCAGGATCTTTTTGTAAATAAACCCCTTGAATTTCTGGTGCAAACCCAGGCAATAAGTTAATTCCTTCTTCTAACGCAAGGAAGTATTGTTGAGCAGTGACACTCCATTTCTCACCTGGTACTACACATAACACACCTGGTGGATACGGTAACGCACCTTCTGCTGCTACTCTGCCTAAAATTTCTGTCAAAGGCACAAGCTCTACGTTATTACGGATCAATTCAATATTTGCGTCATGTGGATTCATTGCGTATTCAGGTAATGTGGCTTTACGGAATAAATCTCCCTGTAATTTTTTGACATTACGACTGACATAAAGATCATGCATTTCTTGACACAATTGGCGAATACGATAACCACGATAACGATCTATATTATTTTGATAGACTGTAGGCAATACATCTTTGAGTAGCGAATTTTGTTTTATATGCTGTTCAAATAATGCAATTTGAGCAACTAGAGTTTGCATTTTCGTTAATGTTTCAGCAGGAGTTAACAAGAACAATATAGAATTCAAATCACATTTTTCTGGAATTATTCCATTCTCACGTAAATAGTTAGCGAGAATAGTTGCTGGAACACCAAAGTCTTCATATTCACCTGTTTCCAAATTAATACCTGGCGTAGTCAACATAAACTTACAAGGATCAACAAAGTACTGATTATCAACATAACCATCAAATTTATGCCATTTATCACTTGCATGGAATTTAAAGAACTCTAAATTATTAGCGATTTCTTCTGTATCATATTCTTGCCATTTTTTACCTTTTACATAAGGTGGAATAAACGGTTTAATTAGTTCACAGGAATTTAAAACTAATTTTCTAGCTTCAACCCCAACTTTCACACAATCATGCCATAAACGGCGTCCTGCGGCACTACCTTGAATTTTAGCATTCACATCAAGTGTAGCGAACATTGGATAAAATGGACTAGTTGATGCATGTAGCATAAAGGCATTATTAAAGCGTTTATGATTACAATATCTTGCCTGACCTTTAATGTGTTTATCTTTTTTATGGATTTGAGAAGTTTGTGAAAAACCTGCTTGTTGTTTATGTACAGATTGAGTCACAATAATTCCTGGGTCATTTTCATTTAACTCTAACAACAATGGTGAACAGTCTCGCATCATTGGAATAAATTGTTCATAACCAACCCAAGCAGAATCGAATAAAATGTAATCACAAAGATGACCAATCTTATCAACAACTTGACGAGCATTATAAATCGTTCCGTCATATGTACCCAATTGAATTACAGCTAAACGGAAAGGACGTTCAACATTTAACTTCTCAGGAGCAACTTCTTTAATTAAACTTTTCAAGTAGTTTTCATCGAAACAATGACTATCAATACCACCGATAAAACCAAAAGGATTACGAGCTGTTTCTAAATAAATTGGTGTTGCTCCAGCTTGAACTAAAGCACCATGATGAATAGATTTATGGTTATTACGGTCAAATAAAACTAGGTCACCAGGAGCCAATAATGCATTAGTAACTACTTTGTTTGATGAAGAAGTGCCATTTAACACAAAGTAAGTTTTATCTGCATTGAAAACTTGTGCAGCGTGTTTTTGTCCATCACAAGCAGCCCCTTCATGAATTAACAAGTCACCTAATTTCACATCCGCATTACAAATATCTGAACGGAAAATATTCTCTCCATAAAAATCATATAAGAAACGACCTGCTGGATGCTTACGGAAATATTGACCACCTTGATGCCCTGGACAATCAAAAGCAGAGTTTCCCATCTCAACGTATTCACTCAGCATTTTGAAAAATGGAGGTAACGTTTTTTCTTCGTAGCTACGAGCTGCCGTTTCAATTTGTCTGCTTAATAAGTTCACATCAAAATCGTTTAAATCTTGAATATGATAGACTTGAGAATAATGTTGAGGGTCTAATTTTTCACCTTCTTTTAATACTACAAAAACAGGAATATTAAATTCAGTGTTATTAATTTGCTCAATATATTCCACAACTTCTGGTACACTTAATACAATAGCCGCCACATCAGTAAAATCAGTTTTATTTAATAAAACCAATTTTCTTGTTGTGTGAAAATATTGTTGCACTAATGGACTACATGCAATTTTAAAGTTTAACATAATAAACTCCTTCTATAAAAAATAAGTTAAAAAGACACGTCCTATAGCGTAGATAATAAAATCATCGCCACATTAAAAATAACAAAAATTATCTTATTAAAATTAATACAATTCTAAAATTTTAAATATGAAAAACCTATTTTCTTAGAAAGAAAATAAATAACATCACAAACTAAATAAATTAGAATTAAATAAGACAAACTACCACAGTAAAAAACTGTGATAATTATTTATACTTGAAGATATTACGAATTAAAAGTTGAATAGGAAAAGCAGTCTCTACAACGAAGCATCATAATATGTCTTGTTCGACGGATATGAGCCATCAATGAGCGACCTTTTATAGGATTCAATTCCATGAGGATATTTTTTACTAGCTTCCATTCTATAAGAATATTATCACTAGACATAATTAACTACTCCAATCGTTGTCTTATAGACTACGGTTGAAAATTTACTCCTAGATATAAATTAAGTAAAGATAAATTTATTAAAAATGTGATCCATATCAAATAATTTTTATAGTAATAATAAATTTAAACTTGAATTAATATTTTATTATCATTTCTCTGCTTTTTATAATTTTAATATGTTTAAAAATTAACAATCCTTATTTATATAACACCCATCTTAATTCACAATTAAAAAATATTTACTTACAAAAATATAAATAAAAATCGCCTATTCCAATCAAGATAATCCAATATCTATTTCTAAATAAATGAAAATCTTCTTTACAAAATGATTATTTATGCTAAAAATATGAATAAATAATCATTTTGTGATGATTTGAATAATTACTTTAAGTTCATTATAATGGGAGTGTCCAGACACAATTTGATGTGAGTTAGTTTTTTTAGCTCAATAGTTAAATTGTGGTTAATGAACATTTGTAAGTGTTCAACCAATTACATTTTAAGGAGTAATCTATGTCTGAACCAGCAATTTTAATATTAGCTGACAGCAGCATTTTTCACGGCACTTCAATTGGTGTCAGTGGTTGCACTACTGGTGAAGTAGTATTCAACACATCTATGACAGGGTATCAAGAGATTCTAACTGATCCGTCTTATTTTCAACAAATTGTCACTTTAACTTATCCTCACGTTGGTAATACTGGTACAAATCCCGAAGATGCCGAAAGTGATGGTGTTTATGCGGCAGGGCTAATTATTCGTGATTTGCCATTATTACACAGTAATTTTCGGTCTAATCAAAGTTTGAGTGATTATTTAAAATCTAACAATATAGTCGCAATTACAGATATTGACACTCGTCGCTTAACTCGCCTCTTGCGTGATAAAGGATCATTAGCAGGTTGTATAATGTGTGGCGAAATTGATGAAAAAAAAGCCCTTGAATTGGCATTAAATTTTGGCTCAATGACTGGTAAAGATTTAGCTCAACAAGTAACTCACAAAGAAATTTATGCTTGGCTAGAAGGAGAATGGCAATTAGGGAAAGGCTATGAACAAATTCGAAACCCTGAATTCCATGTCGTTGCTTATGATTTTGGAATAAAACAAAATATTTTACGAATGCTAGCTCAGCGTGGTTGCCGACTAACTGTTGTACCTGCAAAAACTAGTGCTGATGTAGTCAAAGCACTGAATCCCGATGGTATTTTTCTTTCTAATGGACCTGGCGACCCCCAACCTTGTGATTACGCAATTAAATCGATCCGCACTTTGCTTGAAGATAAAAAACCTATTTTTGGGATTTGTTTAGGTCATCAATTATTGGGGCTAGCTGCAGGAGCAAAAACTAAAAAAATGCCTTTTGGTCACCATGGTGCCAATCACCCTGTGCAAGATTTAGACTCAGAAAAAGTGTTTATTAGTAGTCAAAATCATGGCTTTGAAATAGATGAAAAAAATTTACCACAAAATATTCGAATAACTCACCGCTCTTTATTTGATCGATCTGTGCAAGGTATAGAGTTTACTGATCGTCCTGCATTTTCTTTCCAAGGGCATCCTGAAGCCAGCCCAGGACCAAATGATATCGCTTACTTATTCGATAAATTCATTAATGAAATGCGTAAAAGTAAGCAGTCTATAGATTAAAGTAGCGTAATTTTAAACAAATTTAAGAGAATGTAAGATGCCAAAACGTAATGATATAAATACAATTCTAATTATCGGTGCTGGTCCAATTGTAATTGGGCAAGCGTGTGAATTCGACTATTCTGGTGTTCAAGCGTGCAAAGCCTTGCGAGAGGAAGGTTACAAAGTAGTGTTAGTAAACTCTAATCCAGCAACTATCATGACTGATCCTGAAATGGCAGATGTAACTTATATTGAACCAATTACTTGGCAAGCAGTAGAAAAAATTATCGAAAGAGAAAGACCTGATGCAATTTTACCTACAATGGGTGGCCAAACTGCACTTAATTGTGCTTTGGATTTGTCCAAACAGGGAATCTTGAAAAAATATAGCGTAGAATTAATTGGAGCAACAGAAGAGGCTATTGATAAAGCAGAAGATCGTGGACGCTTTAAACAAGCCATGGCTAAAATTGGATTAAATACACCAAAATCCTTTGTTTGTCATAGTATTGAAGAGGCATGGGTAGCACAAGCTAAAGTTGGCTTTCCAACGCTCATTCGTCCATCTTTTACAATGGGAGGCTCTGGTGGTGGTATCGCTTATAACCGTGAAGAGTTTCATGCTATCTGTGAACGTGGTTTTGATGCTTCTCCAACCCATGAATTATTAATTGAGCAATCAGTTCTCGGTTGGAAAGAATATGAAATGGAAGTGGTACGTGACAAAAATGATAACTGCATCATCGTTTGTTCTATTGAAAACTTTGATCCAATGGGAGTGCATACTGGAGATTCTATTACCGTTGCTCCAGCTCAAACGTTGACTGATAAAGAATATCAAATAATGCGTAATGCTTCGCTAGCCGTTTTACGTGAAATTGGTGTTGATACTGGCGGCTCAAATGTACAGTTTGCAATCAATCCTGAAAATGGAGAAATGATTGTAATTGAGATGAATCCACGAGTCAGTCGCTCTTCCGCTCTTGCGTCAAAAGCTACAGGATTCCCTATTGCTAAGGTAGCAGCTAAATTAGCTGTGGGCTACACTTTAAATGAGTTACATAATGACATTACAGGAGGAATAATCCCAGCCTCATTTGAACCTTCTATTGATTACGTCGTTACTAAAGTACCTCGTTTTACGTTTGAAAAATTTCCTCAAGCTGACGATCGCTTAACTACACAAATGAAATCAGTGGGTGAAGTAATGGCAATGGGACGGACTTTCCAAGAAAGTTTGCAAAAAGCATTGCGAGGATTAGAAACGGGTATTTGTGGCTTTAATTTGCTATCGGAAGAACCTGAAAAAATTCGTACTGAATTAGGTAACCCAGGACCTAATCGTATTTTATATGTTGCCGATGCATTTGGTGCGGGTTTTAGCATAGAGGAAGTGCATTACTATTCCAAAATAGACCCTTGGTTCTTAGTTCAAATTCAAGATTTAGTACAAGAAGAATTAGCATTAGAGAAACGCTCTCTTGATGAACTGAGTTTTTATGATTTACGACGTTTAAAACGCAAAGGTTTTTCCGATAAACGTATTAGTCAATTAACTAAAACAAATGAAAGTGCGGTCAGAAATAGAAGAAATGAGTTAAATCTCCATCCCGTCTATAAACGTGTTGATACTTGTGCTGGAGAATTTAAATCAAATACAGATTATTTATATTCAAGTTATGAAGAAGAATGTGAAAGCTGTCCAACTAATAATAAAAAAATTATCATCTTAGGTGGTGGTCCAAATCGAATTGGGCAAGGAATTGAATTTGATTACTGCTGTGTTCATGCGGCTCTCGCACTGCGTGAAAGTGGATTTGAAACAATCATGGTAAACTGCAACCCTGAAACAGTTTCTACAGATTTTGATACTTCAGATCGTTTATATTTTGAACCACTTACTTTAGAAGATGTATTAGAAATTATTCATGTAGAAAAACCCTATGGCGTAATTGTACATTATGGTGGACAAACGCCATTAAAGTTAGCAAATGCTTTACACGAGAATGGAGTAAACATTATAGGTACTTCTGCTGACAGTATTGATGCCGCCGAAGACCGTGAACGTTTCCAAAAAATTCTACAACAGCTTAATTTAAAGCAACCTAACAATCGTATAGCACGTAATGCAATAGAAGCCATCCAATTAGCCAAAGAAGTAGGATATCCATTAGTAGTACGTCCTTCTTATGTGCTGGGTGGTAGAGCCATGCAAATTGTTTATAATGTTGATGAACTTAACAAGTATATGCGTGAGGCTGTGCAAGTTTCTGAAGACACTCCAATTCTACTCGACCACTTTTTGAATAATGCTATTGAAGTGGACGTTGATTGCATTTGCGATGGAGAACAAGTGATTATCGGTGGCATCATGCAACATATCGAACAGGCTGGTATTCATAGTGGAGACTCTGCTTGCTCAATCCCACCTTACTCTCTCAGTCAAGAAATTCAAGATGAAATTCGCCGTCAAACTATCGCTATGGCAAAATCTCTAAATGTTATTGGTTTAATGAATGTACAATTTGCTGTGCAAGAAAATGTCATTTATGTGCTTGAAGTCAATCCACGTGCAAGCCGTACTGTGCCATTTGTAAGCAAAGCAACTAGTCGTCCTTTAGCAAAAATTGCTGCTCGTGTTATGGCTGGAATTAGTCTAAAACAGCAAGGAATTCAGACTGAAATTATACCGCACTTTTATTCAGTAAAAGAGGCTGTGTTCCCATTCATTAAATTCTCTGGAGTAGATACTATTTTAGGACCTGAAATGCGTTCTACTGGGGAGGTAATGGGCATAGGAAAAACATTTTCCGAAGCATTTTTAAAATCCCAACTTGCAACAAATGAAAAAATCCCTAAAACAGGAAAAATTTTCTTGTCTGTTGATAATAAAGATAAACCTCGCTTGCTAAATGTAGCTCGACGTTTACAAGAGCTAGGATATGGACTATGTGCCACTATGGGAACTGCAAGATTCCTACGTGAACATGGTCTGTTTGCTCAAGTGATCAACAAAGTAAGAGAAGGGAGACCGCACATTGTTGATGCAATCAAAAATGGTGAAATTGCAATAGTGATTAATACTGTCAGCAATTTAGCAGAAAGTGTTGCAGATAGTCACTCGATTCGTAGTAGTGCATTGCGACACAAAGTTCTCATTCAAACAACCATCGCGGGAGCCGAAGCACTTACTTCAGGTATAGAAAGTTTAGATAGTTGCCATGTTTATGAAATTCAGAATTTACATCAACAATTAACTCAATCATAATAGATAAAAAAAGCCCCAAAAATATTGGGGCAAATAACCAAAGGAACCAATTTGATTAAACAACTGCAGGTTGCTTGTACATAGTAAGACTATAGTCAATTTAAAAAGTTCATAAAAATTTAAATTTATTTCGAGAGAGAATTATGCCATTACTTGATAGCTTTAAAGTAGATCATACTAGAATGACCGCTCCCGCTGTAAGGATTGCCAAAATTATGCAAACGCCTAAAGGCGATACTATCACTGTTTTTGATTTACGTTTTTGCATTCCTAATAAAGAAATTTTATCTCCGAAAGGTATTCATACCTTAGAACACCTTTTTGCTGGTTTTATGCGGGATCACTTAAATAGAGATGATGTAGAAATTATTGATATTTCACCTATGGGATGTCGTACTGGGTTTTACATGTCATTGATTGGTTGCCCAAACGAACAGCAAGTCGCTACAGCTTGGCTTAGTTCAATGCAAAATATTTTAAATGTAAAAGAGCAGCATGACATCCCAGAATTAAATGAATACCAATGTGGAACTTATACTGAGCATTCTTTAACTGAAGCTCATCAAATTGCTCAAAACGTTATTGAGCGTGGAGTCAGTATTAATAAAAATGATGAACTTTTATTAGACGAGAGTTTTATTAGCTAAAAATAGGAATATTTTATGACAACAATTGGAACTGCTCTAACTTCTAGTGCAACTAAAGTAATGATGCTTGGCAGTGGAGAGCTAGGCAAAGAAGTCGTAATTGAATTGCAACGTCTTGGCGTAGAAGTAATCGCAGTTGACCGTTATGAAAACGCACCAGCACATCAGGTTGCTCATCGTGCTTATTGCATATCGATGCTTGATGGGAAAGCTCTTAGGGATTTAATTGAGAAAGAAAAACCAGACTATATCGTACCTGAGGTAGAAGCTATCTCCACTGACACATTGCTTGAGTTAGAACGAGATGGTTTTAATGTTGTTCCTACTGCCAAAGCAACTAAACTTACAATGAATAGAGAGGGTATTAGATGTTTAGCGGCAGAAGAATTAAAATTACCCACATCACCATTTTGTTTTGCCGATAACTTTAACCAGTTCAAAAGTGCGGTAGAAAAAATCGGTATTCCTTGTGTTGTTAAACCCATTATGTCCTCGTCTGGACACGGACAAAGTGTTCTGAAATCAATAACAGACTTAACGCAAGTTTGGGAGCACGCTCAACAAGGTGGCAGAGCAGGTAGCGGACGTGTAATTGTAGAAGGGTTTATTGAATTTGATTATGAAATTACTCTGCTTACAGTACGTCACATTAATGGTACAACCTTTTTACCTCCAATTGGGCATCATCAAAAAAATGGAGACTATCAAGAATCTTGGCAACCGCAGTCTATGTCCACGCAAGCATTAGAAAAAGCCCAAAAAATCGCAGAAAAAATTACTACTGCACTTGGTGGCTATGGAGTTTTCGGAGTCGAAATGTTCATTCATGGAGATGATGTCATTTTCAATGAAGTCTCACCTCGTCCACATGACACAGGAATGGTTACTTTAATTTCACAAGAGTTGTCTGAATTTGCATTGCATGCTAGAGCTATTTTAGGGTTGCCAATTCCTGATATAGGTTTTATTAGTCCTTCAGCCTCAAAAGCGATTGTAGTAGAGGGGAAATCTAATCAAGTTAAATTTGGTAATCTTGAGCAAGTTCTTGCAGAACCACAAACGTCTATTCGTTTATTCGGCAAAGCAGAAGTTAATGGTCATCGACGATTAGGCGTTATTTTAGCAAGAGATGATGATACAGAAAAAGCACTTGCTAAAGCCGAACGAGCTTATAAAAAATTAGAAATTTCTTTGTAGTCAAATGTACACTAAAAAAGTGCGGTGAAAATAACCGCACTTTTTATTTCAAATGAACCCTCAATATAACTTAAAAAGTTTATTAATTAAACGCAACAATAACGCTATTCTCGTTGAAGTGTTTTCTGTAAGTTACCTTGATTTTCTTTTAATAAATCTACCGCTCTTTGATACGTTTCTCCTGTTAAAAGCATTAAAATTGCAGTTTTTGCATGATAATTTGCTTGTTCTAAAGCTAATTCAGCTACTTTTTCAGTACAATCAGTTGCTTGCATAACAATGCTTATCGCTCGTGCAACTAACTTTTGATTTGATGCTTGAACATCGACCATAAGATTTTGGTAGCACTTCCCTATCAACACCATTGAAGCCGTCGTCAACATATTTAATACTAATTTTTGTGCTGTCCCTGATTTTAACCGACTCGAGCCAGTCAACACCTCAGCTCCAACTAAAGTAGTAATTTCTACATCTGCAATTTTAGCCATAGCCGACTCAGGGTTACTACTGATCGCAACTGTGAATGCACCGCACTTTTTAGCATATTTTAACCCACTTAACACATAAGGAGTTCGTCCACTAGCTGCAATACCTACCAGTACATCTGAATCACTCAAACTAATACGTTGCAAATCATCAATGGCAGCTTGCTGATTATCCTCTGCACCTTCCACAGGAGAACAAATTGCTTGCTTGCCACCTGCAATGATTCCCCTCACTATATCTGATGATACACCAAATGTCGGCGGGCATTCTGATGCATCTAATACGCCAAGTCTACCGCTTGTACCCGCACCAATATAAATTAATCTGCCACCATTCTGAAAAGCTATCGCAATTTTTTCCACCGCTAAAGCAATTTGAGGCAAACAACGTTCAATTGCTAGAGGGACTTTCTTATCTTCATCATTCATTAGACGTACAATTTGTAATGATGACATCTGATCTAAACTCATCGAGTCTAAATTACGTGATTCACTGACTAAATTTGATAATGTCAAAGTTAAATTTTCTTGTTTCATACATTTACTCTGCTGGATAAATAACCCCCAAACTGACCGCACTTTTAGCCCCTGTCACTGCTGGCATATTAGAAGGCAACTTGTGGACACGGCAGTAAGCTAACCAAGCAAATGCGGCTGCCTCTACATAGTCACTATGCAAACCATAATCAGTAGTAGTTGCAACTTGCCAGTCAGGCAAGTGAAATACCAATTTTTCCATTAATAATCTGTTTTTTGCACCTCCACCACAAACGAGCAACAAACTAGTCATTTCTCTTTTAATTAAATGCAACTGTTTAACTGTGCAAAGTACAGTAAACTCTGCCAAAGTTGCTTGAACGTCTTGTGGCAAAAGTGCGGTATATTTTTTAGTTTTTTGCTCAAGCCAAGATAGATTGAATAATTCACGCCCTGTACTTTTTGGTGGTTTTTTAAATAAATAAGGTTCATTCAAGAGATCTTGCAATAAGTTATGATCAATTTTTCCTGTTTTTGCCCATTCCCCATTTTTGTCATAAAGTAGCCCAAGATGCTTTTCTACCCATAAATCCATCAATATATTTCCAGTGCCTGTATCGTAACCTATGACAGAAAAATCAGGATAGAGAATAGAAATATTACTTATACCACCAATATTTAAAATAACCGTTAGCCTTGCTGGGTCTGCAAATATCGCTTGATGAAACGCTGGCACTAAAGGAGCTCCCTGCCCACCACTAGCCATATCTTTACGCCGAAAATCCGCAATCACACTAATTTTAGTTCGTGCTGCAATTAAGTTAGCATCACCAATTTGCATAGTAAATGGATACTTACCATGTGGAGCATGCCAAATAGTTTGTCCGTGACAGCCAATTGCTCTAATTTGATCGGATGTTAATTTTAATTTATTTAAAAACTGGTTAACACAATGGGAATACAGCAAACCTAACTGATGATCAACCTCTCCCAACTGTTGTAAACTAGTTTTACCTTGCAAAAGTGCGGTCAATTTTTCCTTTAGTTTCTTCGGCATAGGAGTAAAATCAGTATCCACTAATTCATTCTTTCCATTAGCAAAATCCATCAATACTAAGTCCACGCCGTCTAAACTAGTACCCGACATAATGCCTATGTAGTATTCAGTTTGAGGTTTCATTCAAGCAGTCTCTTCTAAAGAAGATTTTCATTTATCTCATTCTAATATAAAATTGAAGAGAATTTCGATAAAAATAGAGAATGATAATGACAAAACTTAGCGTAGTTATTTTAGCCGCAGGAAAAGGCACTCGCATGTATTCAGATTTACCTAAAGTGCTACATGAAATCGGCGGTAAGCCTATGGTAAAGCATGTAATAGATACTGCGAAGCAACTTGAAGCGGAACAAATTCATTTAATTTATGGTCATGGTGCAAATTTATTGCAACAACGTTTGAGCAATGAAGCTGTTAATTGGGTATTGCAAGAGCAACAACTTGGCACAGGACATGCAATGCAACAAGCGGCACCTTTTTTTGATGATGAAGAAAATATCCTAATGGTTTATGGTGATACCCCATTAATTAGCAAAAAAACGCTTCAAAATCTCATCGCTGCCAAACCTGCTCAAGGAATATCGCTCCTTACAGTGAATCTTGAAAATCCAACTGGTTATGGTCGTATTATTCGACAAAATAATCAAATTGTCGCTATTGTAGAACAAAAAGATGCCACGGCAGAACAACAATGTATTAAAGAAATCAATACTGGGGTTTTAGTAGCAAAGGGGGCGGATTTAAAAAGGTGGTTAAAATGCTTGGATAATAATAATGCACAGGGCGAATATTACATTACTGACATTATTGCTCTGGCAAATAAAGAAAACTATAAAGTTACCGCAGTTCATCCTGAAGATATGATGGAAGTTGAAGGAGTAAATAATCGTCTGCAACTTGCTAGACTAGAACGATATTATCAATATAAACAAGCTGAACAATTATTACTGAATGGAGTTACTATTATCGATCCGAAGCGTTTTGATCTACGTGGACAACTCACATGCGGTAAAGATGTTGAAATTGATATTAATGTAGTGTTTGAAGGTAATGTACAACTAGGCAATCGTGTTCGCATAGGTGCTGGGTGCGTATTAAAAAATTGTACTATCGCTGACGATGTAACGATTAAACCCTATTCAGTATTTGAAGATGCTTATATTGGAGAAAAATCCCAAGTTGGTCCATTTTCCCGTTTGCGTCCTGGTGCGATATTATCTGCCGAAACTCACGTGGGTAATTTTGTTGAAATCAAGCAAGCTAATATTGGCAAAGGGTCTAAAATAAACCATTTAACTTATGTAGGAAATGCTGAGATTGGCAGTTGCTGTAATATTGGAGCTGGTGTAATTACTTGCAATTATGATGGTGCAAATAAATTTAAAACTGAAATAGGAGACAATGTATTCGTCGGCTCAGATTGCCAACTTATTGCTCCAATTAACATTGCTAGTGGTTCAACAATAGGTGCAGGTACAACAGTAACTAAAAATGTAGGTGAAAATGAATTAGTTATTTCTCGTACTCCTCAGCGTCATATTAAAGACTGGCAACGCCCTACAAAGAAAAGCACTGATTAAAGTGCGGTAGTTTTTTAACAAATTCAGGGCTTTAAAAAACATGCTAAAGCTCTGAATGAATTTCACTTTTATACTAATCTATTTTCCTATATTAAAATTTATTGTTGTAAAATCCAAATCGCTATTGGAAAGTCAACTCTAATCCAACTTCTTGAAGCAGCTTTCTTTCTAAGATCAATTCATTTTTTATTAATGGATTGTTAGCTAAGTAATTGTCATTAAACTGCAATTTCCATTGCGTTAAAGTGCGGTCAAATTTTAACGTAATCTGACTAATTGGTTCTGTTGCTTGACGGCTCTTATTTAGAATAATAGCCAATCTGAATAAACGAATTAAACTTAGAATATCTTGTTCACAATAACGTGGAAATTTATATAATTCTGCCGTTTTAAGTTGGTTAATTTGATAACGAACTAAGATAGAAAGTAAACGTTGCTGCTCCTTATTAAAACCAGGTAACTCCATATTTTGCAAAATATAAGCAGAATGTTTTTGTAATCCTTTATGATTGATCACTAAACCTACTTCATGAAGTTGTGAAGCCCATAATAAAATATCTTTAATTTCATTACGATATTTATAGTTATGCCAATGAGTAACTTTTTCAAACAATAATAGTGCTGTTTCTTGAACCCGTTTTGCTTGTTTAAGATCCACATTAAACTGCTCAGCAAGAGCAAAAGCTGTACGTTGACGAATATTTTTTACTTGAAAATTCTTCTCCAAGCTATAAATGACACCTTCTCGCAATGCTCCATCAGAATAACGCATCTGTTGAATTCCAAAATTTTCAAAAACAGCCGTTAATATTGCTAACCCAGGTACAAAAACATCGGCACGATCTTCATTCAATCCACTCAAACGTAAACCATCAAAATGTTTAACTTGCAAGACTTTTTCTGTCAATCTAGACAAGCGTTCTTGAGTAATTATTCCATATGGATCAATATTTGAAGCTATCACTTGGTAAACAGTCTTTATCGTCCCTGATGAACCTAATACAGACTGCCATCCAAGAGTTCGATATTCAAAAGCTAAATCTTCAATTTTATCAGCCGCACTTTGCTTTGCTTGATAAAAATTTTCTGGCGAAATAATACCATGTGGGAAAAACTTCTTCGCAAAACTCACGCAACCCATGTGACGACTCTCAGCAACGATAGGAGTAAAGTCATCACCAATAATCATTTCTGTTGAACCACCACCAATATCAATAACAAATTTTCGTCCCATTTCTGGCTGAGTATGAGACACGCCAGCGTAAATAGTTTTTGCCTCAGTTTGTCCTGTAATAATATTAATCGGATAAGGAAATACCTGTTTCGCTTGACGCAAAAACTCTTCTTTATTGATAGCCCTTCGTAGGGTATAAGTTCCTACTACATTAACATTTTCAGCTTTAAATCCCTGTAATCTCTCTGCAAACAAAGCTAAACAATTTACACCTCGAACAATAGCTTCTTGACTCAACACATTGTTTTTGTCTAATCCTTCTGCTAGCTGTACTTTCTGTTTCAAACGAGACAATATTTGGATCGATCCATTTACAATTCGAGCAACAATCATATGAAAACTATTTGAACCTAAATCAATAGCAGCAATTTCTCTTACTTCACTTCGATGATGCACAGGTTCTGGTATATATGTAATCAATTCATTTTTGTCCATAAAGTTTCCCTAAAATTCAAATTGATAGAGCAGATCTACTGCCTGATTAACACCTGATACAGATTGTAAATAGAGCTGCGGTAATAATTTATAACGTAACGTAAATTCTGCTAAACCGTCAAATATACCAATACCATATTTTACTTGTAAACGAGAAGTAATATTACCGCTTACTACTACTTGAGATTTATCTCCAATTCCTTGCGTACCCAAGTTTAGATCCTGAATACCAAAACTTTCACCAATACTACCAACTAGTTTTCCACTTTTCGCCAAACCAATACTTAATAACGCTGCTCCAATAGAACCGCCAGAACTACCAGATTCCGAACCAATATTTTCTAATGAACGTCCCGTCAATAAATAAGATAGGGCTTGATCTTGCGACATTGCAGGCTCGCTAAATACCGTGACTTTTGGCGAAGTAGCGATACCGACTACCTTCACACCAGCAACAATATTACTATTTTCCATTGCTGTCGGATTCCGTATAGCTTCGACATTCAATAAAGGTTGCGACGGCAATCCAGAAAAATTAATTTGCCCTTTTCGAATAAGCAAATCTTGCCCAAAAGCATTATAACGTCCATTTTTCAAATTAATTTGTCCAAACAACCCTAACTTATTTTTTTCTTGTTTAACGGAAAGAACACCATTCAGATTAGTATTTAGTCCATAAGAATCGAGCTTAACGTCATTACCAACATTGATTTTTAAATCAGAACGAATTTCCATCCCACTCTTTGTTTTTGCTTCAAGTTGAGAATGATGAATTTTCGGTCTAGTTTTATCAGGTCCATCTAAAATAACTACATCACTGCTTGGACTCACTGCACTTTCAGGCATCTCATCAATCGCAATTCTTGCCCAAGGCACACCAATCTGCCCTGAAAGAGTTAGCAATTTAGGGGCTGCTTTAATTTCAATATCAGGGCTGACTTTAAGCTTAGCTACAGAGGGAATATTAATGTTAAATTCACTTGCTTTTGCGTATATCCTTGTATTCCAACGATTTAAATCTTGCCAATTAGCATCACCACCAATGTCTAAACGGCTATCTGCATTTTTAATATAACCTTGCAACGTTGAGTGATTTCCTTGAAATCCAATATTAATCTGACCTTTTTTAATATCAAAAGGTAGGTTTTTTACTACCGCACTTAATTCATTAATATTAACGCTACCATTTAACAAAGGTGCATTTAAACTGCCTCCTAATATTAAATTAGCATCAATATCACCCGAAATATTTTCTCCACTTGATAACAATTGATTAAACAAGCTTAAATTCAATCGATCAATATTTAATGCCCCTTTCAACATTCGTTTATTTAATAAATCTTGTAACTTTATATTTGCATTAATATTTCCTAAATTTCCTCGATTACTAACTTGAAGACTGGACTCTGCTACTAAAGTATTTTGTTGCAAAACAGTATTAAAATTAAATTTTGGTAATACTATTTGAAAAGAACGATAGCCTATTTTTTTTGATAGAGATAAATTATTACCCTCTGCTTTCAAGTTAAATTGTGGCGATTTATCAGTAAACCACTCAAATTTTCCAGTTGAACGCAATCTTCCAACAAATAAGTTTTGATCAATAAGTTTATTGACTAAATTCAAATCAACTTTTTTCAAATCAAATAAAATATCGCCACTTTTTCCTATTTTCATATGTTGCGGAAAACATAAATCAATATTTGAATTTTGCCAACAGTGCGGTGCAATTCTAATATGATTTTGTTTACTACTGTAACTTGTGTAAATATCTTGATTAGTTGTCCAATTTCCTACTGGCGAAGTAATATTTATGCTAGTTACCGTTCCTCGCCAATATAATTTATCACGGTCAAATTTACCACCCAAATACAAATTTACTGCCACAGGTTCACCTTGAGAACGCAAATGGAAACGGTGATTTTTTTCATCCCCCGCTATCGTCAATACTACTGATGGAATCTGAATCTTATTAAAATTTAATCCTTTCATGTTAAAGGCAATATTACCTTGCACTAATTCATCAGAAGTCATCTGCCCTTTCAAAGCAAATTGATTAACATTAATGTCTTGGAAACGAAAATTGTTTCCACGCAAATCCGCTTCTAACGTTGGCTGAATGAGATTACCACTAAATTTTAGTTTACCCAGCAATGATGCTGAAAAATGAGGTAATAAGCCACGTAAATCAGGTGCTGCTATATCTAGATTTAAGTCAGAGTTTTTGCCTAAATGTCCATTTAATTTAATTTTATTCTCGCCATAATTTATTAATAAACTTGAACTATTGAATAAATATTCATTATCTGAAGCCAAATCACCTTTTATCATTAAAGAACGTTTCGATAATGTACCTCTTAGATCTAATATTGGAACTGCAATCTGCCATTTTTTCCTATCTAATTGCCCGTTAAAAATAAACTTGCCAAATAATATAGACGGAATTTCAGAAAAATACTGAGTTAAATTAATATTGTTGAAATCTACCGCACTTTGCCATTTTAATCCCTGCTTCCAGTCCAAACTACCCTGTAAATTTGCTTTCCCTTTTAATAATTCAAGTTGTAATTTCTCAAAATTAATAGCTGATATTCCTCCATAAAATAAACTATTAATTTTCGTTTTAGGTACGTTGCTACCTCTAATGTCACCGCTAAACTCACCTTGATAAGTTAATAAGTCTCCGTCTAAATATAAATCTAATTCAGGTGTATAAAATAGATCTTTCTCGTTTGGATCGAAAGGATATTGAAAATTTTTGATATTCAATTTCAAATTTAATGGATTATTCTGTTGATTTAATCTAGCAGTAGCTTCTAGCACAATAGAAGCCATGCCGTCAGCATGAATAGAAAGAGTTGTTTTATCCATCAAATCGCCTATTAGATGCAAATTTGCTTCAGTAGTTGGCAATAATATTTTATTATTTTTAGTCTGTTGCTTAATATTTAATTGAATGTTAAGAGCTAACGGAAACTGCTCTTTAAGTAATAAACTACCCCGCCCATCAATATCAGCAAGAGAACTATTCACTTTTAATGTATTTAAAACAATATGTTCATCTATTCCCTCTGCTTGTAATTGAAAAAAAGAAATATCAATAGCGTTAACATCCTCATTTCTAATGTGGCGATATTGCCAATTTTTACCTTGTAAATCTTGAATCACAATATTGAAAGGTAACTTAAATTTTTGCAAATTAGAGGCTAATGGTGAGCGAAATAATGTTTCCAATTGATGCCAATCTAAGGGCTGATTTTTTTCTTCTTTTTTAGGTTGCTTTTCAAACAGTCGCAAATTAGATGAGAAGTCACTCTCAACAACAAGATGATTAATTTGTGTCGGAGCAAGAATCAAACCTTTTTCGTTATCTAGCCTAGCAGAAGTATTAAGTGTTTCTAAATAAATTTTATGATTATCAATCGATATAAATGCATTGTTTAGTGTAATATTATCAGCGAATATGGATACTGGAAATTGTATCTTATGCCATATGATTGGCGTATTTTCCTGTTCTTCCTCTACTTTCGATAATAACGAAGAATCAATTTGTATTTGAGGTTCAATTAATGTTAAATCTTTTAAACAAATATCTGCTTGCCATAAACAATTTAAATTCCAATGTAAGCGAGCTTGTTTGATGTCAGAAATGACTCCATCAGATTGAAACCGAACATCATGCAAAACTAAACCTTGTTGTAAGCCACCATCAACTTGACCTACAGAAAAACTATCCCATAAATGGTCTGTGAGGCGAATCGCTCCTCGTTGTCCTATATCAGTAAATAACATCCCAATCAA
This sequence comes from Seminibacterium arietis, assembly GCF_042675725.1. Classification (NCBI taxonomy): domain Bacteria; kingdom Pseudomonadati; phylum Pseudomonadota; class Gammaproteobacteria; order Pasteurellales; family Pasteurellaceae; genus Seminibacterium; species Seminibacterium arietis. Next base: position 30,536 of record NZ_JBHTJN010000027.1, on the reverse strand, counting down.
AGCGAAAACGGATAAGAAAATGACCGCACTTACTCCGAATAATAAATTTCGCAATGTTCTTTTTGAGGATAGCTTTTTCTTATCCTTTATTTCGGTTGAGGCACCCTTAGTTGTTGGATTTTCTGTATCTTGTTCTATTTGTTCTTCCATAATAAAACCTATCTCAAAGCTCAGTTCCTATACCGATATAAAACTGGATATTCTTACTCTTTTCTTTATCGCGAATCGGCGTAGCAATATCCAATTTAATCGCTCCAACAGGTGATGCCCAACGAACCCCCATACCAGCACCATAATGCAACGAATTAACATTAAAAGAATTATCTGCTAGCCCTATATCAGCAAAGGTAGCAAGCCACCACTCGTCATAAACTCGATATTGGTATTCCAATGTACTATTAAGCAAACGAGAAGCACCAATTAAGTTACCTTTACTATCTTTCGGTGAAATCTTTTTATATCCATATCCTCGAACACTACGATCCCCACCCGCAAAAAAACGAAGTGCAGGTGGAATTTTATCTATATCATTAGTCTTCAATAACCCAATCTCAGCCCTAGCCAAAGTTCGATGATTTTCTGCAAAAGTTCTAACCCATGCAGTCGAAGCTTGGATCTTAAAGAAACTAGCATCTGATAAGAAATTTTTATGACTAATATCCACTGTAATATGTTGAGAATCACCCCATGTAGGGAAAGCTCCGCCTTTTAAACGTGTACGACTAACTGATACCGTAGGGTAAATTAATACGGTTTTATCAGAAACGTCTCCTTGTAAAAAAGAATCATAACGAACACGAACACCTAAAGAATGCTGCCAACCCGTTACTCTATTCCAGTAACGTAATGCTACAAACGTAGCAGAAAGAGTATCTGTATCATTTTCTCGTTCTCGCTCGAAACCACCTGAAAACTCATAGTAATACCTTAATGGATTTTTTAATAATGGTATTTTATATACAGCTCCTAGCATCTGTTTTGGCGAAGAAAGATAAAGATTTGTGCTAAAGCTCTGCCCTCTACTATTAATCCAAGGTTTTAACCAACCAAGTTGTAATCGAGGTCCAACATCAGAAGAATAACCTACCCCAATATCCATTGCATTTTTCTTACGAGGATATAGCAAAACATCCACATCAACTTGTTTTTTTTCTTCATTAATATGTGGTTGCAATAAAACTGACTTAAACCAACCTGAAGAAGTATAATCATTCGTTAATAAAGATAAGTCATTGATAAAATAAGGATCTTTTTCTTTGATTTGCATAATATTACGCAAATAATCTTCTCGAATTTGCGAATACAAAAAAGAAAATTTACCAAAATGATAACGTTGTCCGCTGTTAAATATGATACGCCACCAAGCCTGATAAGTAGATGGCATAACTTCTAAACGAGATAGCTCAAAATCTGCATTAAAATAACCTCTTGCTTGAGCCAAAGACTGCAAACTACTTTTATAGTCCTCATAGTAGGAGTGATAAAGCATATCACCTTTTTTAGCTAATTTTTTATCATTAAGTGCAACAAATGCTTCATCATTTACAGCTTCACCAAGCAAACGAACATCTACACCTTCAATTAAAGTTTGTCTGCCAGCATTGACATCAGCAACTAGTGTAGGTCTCGTTTTTCCCGAACTCGGTTTCAATGAGAAATTAATTTTAATTGTGTAATAGCCGTAAACTTGCAATGCTTTATTGATCGCTTCACGAACTAAATATTTATGTCGTTCAGAACCATCAGATTCTTCTTTATCAATCATTGATGTATAAATTTCGACATTTTCTATCGCTTTTACACCTTTGACACCAATTACTTTCAAATCAACAGTGTGAGCAGCCCAAGCAGAAAAGCTCACAGCGAAAGCCGTTATAAACAAAACAATCGAGGTAAAAGATATTTTTTTATGATGGAATAATTTCATACATGCCTCTGATAAGATTACTCTTAGTTTACTTTCAAGCAAGTTCATTAGCAATGTAAAAATCACATCTATCTGATTTATTATAAATTTTTAATATAATTAATCCCATTTATAATAAATAACCCTACAACATTGATATGTTGTAGGGATTTTATTTTAATTTGATAGTTACATCTTTGAGCATTAATTTTGTGAAATTTTTTACATTTTCACCGCACTTTTTCTTGTCTAAGTTAAAACTAAAATAGCACTCTAGCTCGAATTGTACCATCAATTTGGCGTAATTTTTGTAATAACTCAGTGCTATCATCTGTCTCAACATCAACAACTACGTAACCTATTTGTGAATCTGTTTGTAAATATTGAGCGGCAATATTGATATTGGCTTCTACAAAAACTTGGTTAATTTTATTTAAAATACCTGGTCGATTTTCATGAATATGCAATAATCGTTTTGTATTACTGTGCTGTGGTAAAGAAACTTCAGGAAAATTGACCGCTGATAATGTCGAGCCATTATCTGAGTATTTGACAAATTTACTCGCAACTTCAGTACCAATATTTTCTTGTGCTTCTGCTGTTGAACCACCGATATGTGGTGTTAGAATGACATTGTCAAATTCACGCAATGGCGAAACAAATTCTTCATTAATAGAAGCTGGTTCTTTTGGAAATACATCAATAGCAGCACCACGAATTTTTTTCTCTTTCAAGGCATTGGCAAGTGCATCAATATCGACTACCGTACCACGTGCCGCATTAATTAAAATAGAACCTTGTTTTAACTGAGCGATTCGTTCTGCACTTATTAGATCTTTAGTAGATTCATTTTCTGGGACATGTAAAGAAATTACATCACAACTACTTAGTAATTCTTCTAAAGTGCCAACTTGTTGAGCATTTCCCAGTGGCAATTTAGTTTCTATGTCGTAGAAAAACACGATCATTCCTAAAGACTCAGCAATAATACTCAGTTGCGAGCCAATATGTCCATAACCAATAATACCTAATTTTTTGCCTCTAACTTCATGTGAGCCAATTGCAGATTTATTCCATAAACCACGATGTACTTCCGCATTAGCTTGAGGCACATTACGCATTAACAACAAAATTTCACCTAGTACTAATTCTGCTACTGAACGAGTATTAGAAAAAGGAGCGTTAAATACGGGAATACCTTTCAATTTTGCGGCTTCTAAATCAACTTGATTTGTACCTATACAAAAACAGCCCACTGCAATCAACTTATTAGCATGCTGTAACACTTCTGCTGTCAAATTAGTACGGGAACGTAATCCAACAAAATGAGCATCTTTAATTGCTTCTTTTAGCTCTGATGGTTCTAGTGCTTTCTTGTGATACTCAATATTAGTGTAACCTGCTTGATGTAATACATCTAGAGCATTTTGGTGTACACCCTCTAACAATAGAAATTTAATTTTTGACTTATCTAATGAAACTTTAGTCGTCATTTTAGCTCTCCGAAATGAAAATAACGTTGATTATTCAATAATTTTTGCACCATCAGGTGTGCCGATAATCACAATATCTGCACATCGTTGAGCAAAAATACCATTAGTGACTACACCCGCAATATTATTTAATTCTTTTTCCATTTCAATAGGTTGCATAATTTCAAAATTGTAAATATCTAAAATTACGTTACCATTGTCAGTTATGACTCCTTCACGGTATTCAGGTGAACCACCTAATGCTACTAATTTACGAGCCACTTGCGAACGTGCCATTGGAATTACTTCAATAGGTAAAGCAAAAGTTGAACCTAATACATCAACTTGTTTGCTAGTGTCTACAATACAAATAAATTTCTTTGCTAATGCGGCTACAATTTTTTCACGAGTCAATGCCGCACCACCACCTTTGATCATCATTTTTTGTGAGTTGATTTCATCAGCTCCATCAACGTATATATCTAATTGCGACACATCATTTGTAGTAAATACTTCTATTCCTTGTTTTTTAAGTAGTTCTTCAGAAGCTTTAGAGGCAGCCACAGCCCCTTTTATTTGATCTTTTATTGAACCTAGAGCTTCAATAAAACAGTTGACCGTTGAACCACTACCAACACCAACGATAGTATCAGGTTTTACATATTGTAATGCAGCTTGTGCAGCTATTTTTTTCATTGCTAGTTGATCCATAATTTGTCCTTTATTTCAAATTTTTCAGCGTATTATTGTGCTTATGTTAATTGTTATGAATAATCTAAGTAAACGTTTACTTTAATCTTATTCAAAATGATAAACAAGTTAATCAGGCAAAAAAATCTCCAGTAAATCATTCAAAAACAATTTTCCTTGTTCAGTCACTTGCCAATAATGCTCATTGTCTTCAATATATTTTTGCTTTAATCCCCACTCGATCTCTTTTTGAATTGAATTAATTGATAACCCTGTTAATTGTTCAAACTCTAATTTAGGCACAGGTTCAATAAGACGAAAACGATTCATAAAATATTCAAAAGCACGGTCTATATAATTAATTTTTTTTTCTTCATACAAGTAATTTCCATCTAAATACCCTTTAGGGTGTTTAGTTTTAGAAAAACGTAAAATATCACCATGTGGAAAACTTAATTTACCATGTGAACCGCACCCAATGGATAAATAATCACCGAATCGCCAATAATTTAAGTTATGACGACATTCATATCCTTTCTTAGCATAAGCTGAAGTTTCATATTGTTGGTAACCTGCATCAACGAGCAATTGATGACCTTGCTCAAAAATCGCCCAAAGCTCATCATCATTTGGTAATATAGGAGTACGGTAAGAAAACATCGTATTTGGTTCAATCGTTAATTGATACCAAGATAGGTGGGGTGGAGCAAGATCAATCGCTTGATTTAAATCATCAATTGCTTGTTCCACACTTTGGTTAAGTAGTCCATGCATCAAATCCAGATTAAAACTACTAACTCCCGAAATTTTAGCAAAATGAACCGCTCTTTTGGCCTCTGCTGAGTTGTGAATTCTCCCAAGTGCGGTCAGTTTTTGATCATTAAAACTTTGTATCCCCATAGAAATTCGATTTACCCCAGCGATCACATAACTATTAAAACGATCTGCTTCTACTGTGCCAGGATTCGCTTCTAGTGTAATTTCAATATCATCAGAAAAAGAAATCTGTTTTTTAATTTCTGTTAATAAAAAATTAATACTTTCTGCAGAAAACAAACTTGGCGTACCTCCACCAATAAAAATTGAATGTAACTTACGATCTCGAATGCTTTTCTGATAACGATTTAAATCTTGTGTTAAATCACAAAGTAAGTGATGAATATAGTCTCGCTCAGGAATTTCTGCTTTTAGAGTATGAGAATTAAAGTCACAATAAGGACATTTTTGTATGCACCAAGGAATGTGAATATACAAACTTAGTGGAGGTAAAACCAGCATTATTTTAACCGCTCTTTCAATACGTTTAGGGCATTTGCACGATGTGATATTTTTTTCTTTTCAACAATATCTAGTTCGGCAAATGTGCAGTTTTTGGGTGGGAAAAAAAACAAACTATCATACCCAAAACCATTTGAGCCTTTTTCTTCTAAATCAATAAACCCGTGACATTCCCCCTCAGCAATGACTGGGGATGGATCATTTTCATGTTGCAACATCACAATACAGCTAACAAATTTAGCTTGGCGTTTTTCTTTCGGTACATTCGCTAATTTTAACAGCAACTTTTTACGATTCTCATTATCTGCATTACTACCATCAATGCCAGCATAACGAGCGGAATAAAGTCCAGGTTCTCCATTTAAAGCTTGTACGACTAAACCACTGTCATCAGCAATAGCGGGTAATCCTGAAAGTTTAGCTGCATAACGGGCTTTTAATAACGCATTTTCTATAAAAGTTAGCCCTGTTTCTTCTGGACTTTCAATTCCTAAATCTGTTTGTGCTACTACATCAAAGCCAAAAGCAGACAATGCATCTGCCATTTCTTTCACTTTCCCTTTATTACTCGTTGCTAATACTACTTTTTGTTTCATATTTTTTCCTTATTATTTTTCAATTTTCTTATTCTACTTCATAAGCAGAGTTAAGGTTTAGTATTTTTGCTGATTTTTTGATGTAGAAGTGCAAAAGCCGACCATAATATACTTTATATTATGGTCGGTAAACGAACTTAGTAAAGTTCTATTTTGTAGTTATGGTTAGTACATTATTCCAGTGTAATACGATCTCTGTTTTTTTCTAAGGTCGCTTTACCAATACCTTGCACCTCAAGTAATTGTTCAAGTGTAGTGAAATTACCGTGTTTCTCACGATAATCGATTATAGCCTCAGCTTTTTTTGTACCAATACCAACCATCGCTTTTCGGATTTCACTTGCAGTAGCTGTATTGATGTTTACTTTATCAGAAATAATGACTGCATTTTTTGCTTTATCTGTTGTTGAGACTTGCTCAATTTGAGTTTGTGTCGTTTTAACTGATTCTGTTTTTGTTTCTGCCAAAATATTACCACTAAAAGCAATAGCAATTAAGGCGAGAAATGAAGTAAAAATAGAAGTTAATTTTTTCATATGATAATCCTTGATTTAAATTCGTTTAATAGTTGAATAATTTCAACATAGTTAATCTGAATTATTTATCAAACACTAACAATAAAATTGATGAAAGTTTGCGATCATGATCGCAAAAAGAAGAAAAAGAGCGGTAAAAATCCGCTCTATTTTATGGAAAATAATTAAGCATCATTGACATCCTCCCCTGCCTAAAGGCAGGGGATTCCTACTAGCTCCCACAGCAAACCGTGGGCTACTCTCGGTGGGTTCTTGTTGCTGACCGCTAATGCGGTTCACTTCACAAGCTCTACGGCGATGTCCTCGCCTGATTTTCTTTATGCTTGGACGATAGCTCGTCCACGTGCTAATACATTAATTGCACCAACTACATCAGCGTTTTCTCTGTAGCCACATTCCACACATTCAAAATGGGATTGCGTTTCACGGTTTTCTTTTGCAATATGCTCACAACAAGGGCAAGTTCGACTAGTATTCTGTGGTGGAACAGCAACCAAAAATCCGCCTAACCATTGTGTTTTGTAGTCTAATTGTCGTCTGAACTCAAACCAAGACTGGTCTAATATCGCACGGTTTAAGCCCGATTTTTGTTTCACATTTTTACCGTGTGCTTCTGCCGTACCTTTTGCCGAAGCAGACATATTTTGCACTTGCAAATCTTCAACATAGAGCATTGCGTGGTTTTTGCTGATTTGAGTTGAGACTTTGTGCAGAAAATCTTTTCGACAATTTGCGATTTTATGGTGTAATTTGCCAATTTTTTCTTTCAGCTTTTGCCAGTTGTTACTGAATTTTACTTTGTTTTTGAGCTGTTGTTGCAGTTTAGCTAGTTTGCCCTTGTAGGTCTTAAACGCATTCAACGGCTCAAAAAATTCGCCATTGGACAACGTCGCAAAGCGTGCAACGCCCATATCTATGCCAATTTCTCCCCCTTTATGTGTCGGAATTTCGTGTTCAAATTCGGTTTGAATACTCACAAAATATCGTCCGCACTTTTCGCTTACGGTGACATTTTTGATTTCACCTAACACTTCTCGACTATTGCGATAGCGAACCCAACCGATTTTCGGCAAATACAAGCGGTCATTTTGTGGCTGAATTTTACAACCTTACGGAAAACGAAAGCTCTCTTTTACGCCTTTTTTCTTGAATTTGGGGAAATCTGAACGTTTTTGAAAGAAGTTTTTAAACGCACTTTCTAGGTCTTTTAACGACTGTTGAAGCACTTGAGAATGACAATCTTTGAGCCAAGGTAGCTCTTTTTTCCATTGTGGAAGTAGATTAGCGATTTTGGTATAGCTGAATTTTAGATTATTATCTAGTTCGTATTGTTCATTTTGCCACGCTAACGCCTTATTGAACACAAAACGAGAACAACCGCAAAACTGCTTGATTTTACGGATTTGTTCGCCATTTGGTCTGATTTCAAATTTAAAGGCTTTGCGGATTAACATTACACAAAATAGAATACAGAATTTGTGTTTATTTTACTGTATATTATATCACCATTCAACCAACGCCAGATTGTTAGGTTTGAAACGGCTACGCCGTTTGTGCCTTATATCCACGCCCTAAAGGACGTGGTTTTGCGGCACGATCAGATAATAAAATTTTGATTCATCTCGAAGGAAGGTTTAAGTTCATTGTTTTTATTAATAATTTTAGCAGGCACCCCTGCAACAGTTGTATGTTCAGGGACCGATTGTAACACTACTGAATTAGCCCCAATTTTTGCATAACGTCCAATTTCAATATTACCTAGGATTTTTGCTCCAGCACCAATCATTACGCCTTCACGCACTTTAGGATGACGATCACCACTTTCTTTACCTGTGCCTCCTAGAGTAACTCCCTGTAAAATAGATACATCATTTTCGATCACGGAAGTTTCACCTACAACAATTCCCGTAGCATGATCAAACATAATTCCACAACCAATTTTAGCCGCTGGATGAATATCTACATCAAAAGCCACTGAAATCTGATTTTGTAAGTAAATAGCTAGAGATTTACGATTTTGTTGCCATAGATAGTGAGTAATTCGATAACTTTGCAGCGCATGAAATCCTTTTAAATAAAGTAATGGTGTTGTCCATAATTCTACTGCTGGATCACGTTGTCGCACTGCCCTAATATCATTTGCTGCACTTTGAATAATGCTTGGAGTCGCTTGATAGGCGTGTTCAATGATTTCTCGTAACATCATTGCTTGCATAATAGGGCTGGCAAGTTTATTAGCTAGAATGTAGCTTAAAGCATCACCTAAAGAACGGTGATTTAATATAGTAGTGTGGAAAAAACTTGCTAATACTGGCTCTTTTTCCACTAACATTTTAGCTTCTTTGAAAATTAAATTCCAAATTTGTGCCGACATCTTTACTCCTTCTTTCTTTCTCTTGAAAGTAAACTTACTGCAGCATCTTTAGCACTTTTTTCACAAAATAACATTTGATACATTTGTTCTGTGATTGGCATTTCAACACCCAGTTGCTGAGCTACTGTATAGGCTTCTTTTGTATTATAAAAACCTTCTACTACTTGCCCAATTTCCTTCATGGCTTGCTCTGTGCTGTAACCTTTACCCAGCATTAAACCAAAACGGCGATTACGAGATTGGTTATCAGTACAAGTTAAGACTAAATCACCTAAACCAGACATACCAGAGAAAGTGGCATAATTTGCACCTAACGCAACACCTAGACGTGTAATTTCTGCAATACCTCTTGTAATTAAAGCGGTACGTGCATTAGCACCAAACCCCATACCATCAGAAATGCCCGCACTAATAGCTATCACATTTTTTATTGCTCCACCTAATTGCACGCCAATCATATCTTTGTTGATATATACTCGAAAATGCTTACTACAGTGAATACGAGCCTGAAACTCAAGAGCAAATTGCTCGTTATTAGATGCGAGTGTAATTGCTGTTGGTAATCCAGCTGCAAGTTCTTTAGCAAAAGTTGGTCCAGAAAGTACTGCAAGAGGATATTGTTTGCCTATTTTTTCTTCAATAACAGTTTGTAATAAACGCCCTGTATGACGCTCTAAACCCTTTGTTGCCCATACAACACGATGTTCTGGCTGTAAGTGCGGTTGAATTTTATCAATAACTTCACTAAATACATGACTAGGCACAACTATTAATAAATCTTTTGATTTTTGTACCGCACTTTTAAGATCCAATTCTACTTGAAGCGAAGGAGGAAACGGTATTTCAGGTAAAAAGCGTTGGTTTTTCCGTTGCTCCGCCAACTGTTGCATGTGATCAGGGTTATGCCCCCAGAGATAGACAGGATAACTATTACGAGAGAACGCTATTGCTAACGCTGTGCCGTAAGAACCAGCTCCGATAATAGTAATTGGACCGTTAGATATAGTCATATTCATCTGTGCATTCTCCATTAAAATGGAAACAAGTACAATAACTTGAATGAAAAAGGCGGAAATTCTTCCGCCACTTTATTTACATGAGATTAATGTACTTCTTGTTTTTCATTATCTTGTTGCTCAGCTTGTTTTTGCTGACGTTCTAAATAATCCACAAACAGTGCATCAAAATTTACTGGAGAAAGGTTTAATGCAGGGAATGTACCACGATTTACTAAACTAGCGACTAATTCACGAGCGTAAGGGAATAGCATATTTGGACATTGAGATGTTAAGCAATGTGCCATTTGCATTTCTTCCAAGCCTGAAATAGCAAAAATACCTGCTTGTTTTACTTCACAAATGAAAGCTACATCATTGCTATCTTCTAAAGTAGTTTCAACTGATATATTTAAACAAACTTCATAAAGATTTTCACCAACTTGAGTAGTTTCAGTGCTTAAATCAAATTTTAAATTCGGTTTCCATTCTTGCTGAAAAATATGAGGTAGATTTGGGGCTTCAAAAGAAATATCTTTTGTATAAATACGTTGAATTTGTAGCATGGCTTCTTGTGCTGATTGCTCTTCTGTCGCTACTTCATTAGTGTTATTTTGTTCGTTCATTTGTGAGTCCTTAAGTAATTATTAATTAATGTTTTTTAACTAGTGGTAAATTTGAAGAACACCAACCTGTAATACCTTCTTTTAAGGCATAAACTTGAGTAAACCCTTGTTTTGCTAGTAGCTCTGCGGAGCTATTAGCATTCATACCAGTGGCACAAACTAATACTACAGGATGTTCTTTGTGATGTTCGATTTTACCAACGTTATTATTTTTAATCTCTGTTGGTAATAAATGAATGCTATTAATGATATGACCACGCTCAAATTCATCAACAGTACGTATATCAATCACTGTAGCGTCTTGACTATTAATAATTCGAACTAATTCCGTATTATCAATAGTTTTTACTTTAGTTGTAATTGATTTAAAGAAAGTATAAACAACCATAATAAATACAGCGATCCACGCTATTACCATCAAAGTATGATTTTTGGCAAATTCAATTGCCATCGGAAGGTACTCTTGCATTTTATTCTCAAATTATAGGGTTAAAAAAATAAGATCTAAGTATAACCGCACTTTCTTAATCTTTCAAAGGAAGTATTACAATTTAATTGATCTGTATTAAGGATATAAATAACATTTGATGCTATATTCATTAATTATACTGAATAGTATTAATAGAATTGTTGTCGTGTTTTATATTAACTCATACTATTATTAATTAAAAAGGAAGTAATTATGTTTTTTATTGAATTCGCTATTGTATTAGTGTGTATTCTTATTGGGGCAAGAATCGGTGGAATTGGATTAGGCGTAATGGGAGGACTTGGACTAACCATTCTTTCCTTCTGTTTTGGCTTGAAACCTGCAGGTTTACCCATCGATGTAATGTTTATGATCATGGCTGTAGTATCAGCAGCAGCTGCGATGCAAGCCGCAGGCGGGTTAGATTATATGATCAAAATTGCAACTGCGATTTTGCGTAAAAATCCGAAACATATCACTTTTATCGCCCCTGCAGTAACTTGGATTTTTACAGTATTTGCTGGAACTGGTCATGTTGCATATTCTGTCTTGCCAGTAATAGCCGAAGTTAGTCGCCATAATGGAATACGTCCTGAAAGACCTCTCTCTATGGCTGTTATAGCCTCACAATTTGCTATTGTTGCAAGTCCAATTGCTGCGGCAGTAGTAGCTGTTGTTGCATACCTAGAACCACAAGGAATCACTTTAGGTGATGTTTTAATAGTCACTATTCCATCTACTATATTAGGACTTGCACTAGCTTGTGTATTCGTTAATAAAATGGGAAAAGAATTACGAGATGATCCAAATTATCAACGTCTATTAGAAGATCCTGATTATGTAAAAGCTAATCATGCAAATGCTAATCCTGATGAGATTCAAATTACAAAAACAGCAAAACTTTCTGTAGGATTATTTTTACTCGGTGCATTGTTAGTAGTCGTACTAGGTGCGATACCATCCCTACGTCCAGTGTTTGATGGCAAGCCAATGGGAATGGCACATACTATTGAAATTGTAATGTTGAGTATTGGTGCATTAATTATTTTAACTTGTAAACCGAATGGCAACGCCATCACACAAGGATCTGTATTCCATGCAGGTATGCGAGCTGTAATTGCGATTTTCGGTATAGCATGGTTAGGTGATACTCTAATGCAAGCTCACATTACTGAAGTAAAAGAAAGTGTGAAAATGTTAGTTGAAACAGCACCTTGGGCATTTGCATTTGCTTTGTTTTTACTTTCAGTATTGGTGAACAGTCAAGGTGCAACAGTAGCAACACTATTCCCATTGGGGGTAGCTCTTGGCATTCCTGCTCCAATTTTGATTGGGGTATTTGTAGCTGTAAATGGTTATTTCTTTATTCCAAACTATGGACCAATTATCGCTTCTATCGATTTTGACACCACTGGTACAACACGAATCGGTAAATACATCTTCAATCACAGCTTCATGCTACCTGGATTGTTAAGCATGGCATTTAGTTTAGCCTTTGGACTACTATTTGCAAATTTATTCTTATAATTTTTGACTAAAAAGCACCGCTCTTTAATACAAAAGTGCAGTGCTTTTTAAGGCATTTATCATTTATAAAGTTAATCTCTAAAGTTATTAAATTGGAATGGTTGTCCGAGTTCGGCGTTTTTCACTAACTGAATTACACTTTGTAAATCATCTCTTGATTTACCTGTTACTCGCACTTGTTCACCCTGAATTTGAGTTTGAACTTTCAGCTTAGATTCTTTTATTAGCTTAGTAATTTTTTTCGCCATATCAGTTTCAATACCTTGCTTTAACTTAATTTCCTTGCTGAATGTTTTACCGCTATGTTCATACTCATTTGGAATATCTAGCGAAGCAGAATCAATACCGCGTTTAATACAGGCATTGCGTAAAATATCGATTAGTTGTTCAACCTGAAAATCAGACTCACTTGAAACTTTAATGGTTTCATTTTTTTCATTTAATTCAATCGAAGATTGCACATTGCGAAAATCCCAACGATTAGTCAATTCACGATTAGCGTTTTCTACTGCATTGCGAACTTCGTGCAAGGTGATTTCAGAAACAATATCAAATGAAGGCATAATTACTCCTATTCTTTAGCTATTCTATCATTCGCACTTAAAATACATAAAAGCGCGGTAAAGTTAGCAAAGTTTATCATAACTTGAGCTTGTTGTTGTACTTTTGGTTTAGCATGAAAAGCTACGCCTAAATTTGCAACTTTCATCATTGTTAAATCATTTGCTCCATCACCAATAGCAACAGTGTGTTCAATAGGAATATTAAATTGTTCAGCCAGTTTTAGCAATGTTTGAGCTTTATAAGCCGCATCAACAACATCACCTAGCACATTTCCTGTTAGTATACTATCAATGATTTCAAATTGATTAGACACTGCATAGTCTAGATTTAATAACGATTTTAAATAATCAGCAAAATAAGTAAAACCTCCTGAAGCAATAGCTATTTTCCAACCGTACTGTTGCAAATGTTGAACCGTTTCTTTTAACCCTGACATTAGAGGCAAATTTTCACGCACTTGTTGCAATAAACTTTCAGGCTGATTTTTAAGAGTAGACACTCGATGACGTAAACTCTGCTCAAAATCTAACTCTCCTTTCATCGCTCGATCAGTTATAGCGGAGACTAGCTCTCCCGTGCCAGCAAGCTTAGCAATTTCATCAATGCATTCCATTTCAATTATTGTGGAATCCATATCCATGACCAGCAAACCTCCTTTCTTTAAACTTGCTGAAAAATCTAATTTTGCAATGTCTAATTCTAGTTGGTGGGCATACTCCACCCATTCAGTAAGCCATTTTCCTTTTAGTAACACTACCTGATTCTCGAATAGTTGCCAGCAATCCAAAAGTTTGAAATTTTCACCGCACTTTTCTTGAAATGCTAACAGCTTATTTAAACTCAACTTATTAGCGTATAAAATAAAGCAAATGTTACCTTCTGATGATGGTCGATTTGGCAAAATCGTAGCTGGAAATTTTGAATATTTTTTTCTAATCGAATTAGAATTTTGTGCTTGCATAAAAAATCCTGTAAATTATGATTATCTCTGTATTCTAGCTTATTTAGCGAAATTTGGGGAAATAAGTTGCAAATTGTAAAAGAAAAATTGATTAAAGTGAGCATGGTATCCATCATTGTGATGCTTTGTGCAACTATTATGATGGTAATTTTGTTTGGCGTACAACAATTCAAAAGTGGATCTCAGTTAGCTAGTGTTAATCAAGTCGCAAACTTATCTCATTTACTAGTACGTCAGCAAGCAAATTTATTTTCAGTGTTATTAGTAAATGATGTAAAAACAGAAAAATTAATTGAAACGTTAGATAATTTTTCTAAAGAGGAATTTGTAGTAGATGCCTCGATTTATGCGAATAATGGAGGGTTACTAGCGAGTAGCTCTAATGCATCTACTTTACGCAATCAATTAGGTTTAACTGGTGAAACTGAAATAACAGAACTAAATACTCAGCAAATTGTTGAACCAATTTACTCACCAAATGGTATTGAAGGTTTTTTGAGAGTTACTTTCGATATGAAATATGGTCAAACAACTCAATCAAAAATTGATCAAATTTTTCATCAGCTATATGGTGAATTAATTATTGTCTTTCTAGCAGGAATTTTACTAGCAAGTTCATTACACTATTTTTTAAGTCATTATCGTAGAACTCACCGAAAGCAAAATGAATATAAACCAAAAATAAAAAAATTAAAGTTAAATAACGCAGTTAATTACCATCGTCGCCGAAAACGTTCAACAAAGTTCTATTGATCATTTATCAGGAGCTAACTATGTCTATTCAACTCTCTCGTCGTAATCTCTTACTTGGTATCAGTGGTATTGCAGCTTTTGCGGCTATTCCTAAAACTTCTAATGCACAAAAATTCACCATTAAAGGTGCGATAACAGAAATTCGCCCACCAAAACGAGCTTATAAACACTATTTTGCATTCGATCATGGTATTTATGCGGCTAATGTGAATAAAAACATTAAACTCAAAATCAACAAAGCGGTGAAAGATAACCATAATCCAATGTTTATTGATGGTTTGTTTGAAAAGCCAGTAAAATCTTGGGAGCCTCGTATTGATAACGGTTATCCTAATGTAATTTTAGATAATCAGGGTGTATACCATTGTTACTACACTCTGTTTACTAAACATCCTACTCAACACACACCAAGAGAAATTCGTGCCGACACACCTTATCCGAGCAAAGGTGAACGCAAAGTCGCATTAGCATATGCACGATCTCAAGATGGTATTGTATGGGAGAAACCAAACTTAGGAATTGTAGAATTTGATGGTAGCCGAGACAATAATCTATTAATGTTAGATGTAGCAGGTACAGGAGTATTGTATGAACCAAACGATCCTAATCCAAATCATCGTTTCAAATTAATTACTCGTAAAGAAAAAAGCAAAAAGTTGGCAGTAGCATTTTCACAAGATGGATTACAT
Organism: Seminibacterium arietis; assembly: GCF_042675725.1. NCBI lineage: Bacteria > Pseudomonadati > Pseudomonadota > Gammaproteobacteria > Pasteurellales > Pasteurellaceae > Seminibacterium > Seminibacterium arietis. The sequence goes on along the minus strand of NZ_JBHTJN010000027.1, from coordinate 15,100 downwards.
TTTTCCCCGCTCGTTGAGTGGGCTGAAAACAACACTAAATTTGGGGCAGATTGTCATAACTCGGTATTCCGAGATAGTCGTACAGGGATGTATATTTTAACGACCCGTTTGTGGGCGAATAATTTACGTGTAATAGCTCAATCTCGTAGTACAGATTTTTTGACTTGGTCACCGATGGAAGAAGTATTACGAGGTAATGGCTATGAAGATCAAGTTTATTCAATGACTGTGTTTGAATACAACGATATCTATTTTGGCTTTGCTTCGGTATATAAACAAGACGATGTAGGAGAAATAGATTTCGATACTCACACCTTACAACTCTATTGGAGTACTAATTTAACTGAATGGAATCGAGCCGTTCCAGAGGATAATGTACTCATTCCATTTGGAGCAGGGCGAGAAAAATTTTTAGCAGGCGAATTTGACAGTGCTTCACAATTTGCATCAGCAATGACCGCAGGTGATAATCGGATTTATTATATGGGAAGTCGTGGCAGACATCGACATTGGCGAGAAACAGGTTTAGGTTTAGCCTATTCTAATAAAAACAAATTTGTTGGTCTGATTGCTCGCTACCCTGATAAACCAATGTATTTTGCGTTAAATCCACTCAAATTTCATGGTGAAAAGTTAGAAATTTGGGCTGATATAGAAACAGGTGGAGTAATGGAAATTAGTCTAAAAGGTAAATCGGGGTTCGAGGCAACAAATGCTATCATCGAAAAACAACCTAACGGGGCCTATTTAGTTTCTTGGAAAGATAAATCATTAGTTGATGCTAGCAAAGACGAAAAACTGGGTGTTACTGTACAAATTCAAGGTGAAAAACTCACTTTTTGGGGATTTAGCGGTGAGTTTGAAATGGACGAACGACGTTATTGGCGTTCTTAGCGTTGTACATTATCTTGAAATAAAGTATTAAACAAGAAAGCTTACTTTCTCCTATTCTTTGTGATAATGACTCTCGTATTATCCAATAATGCCTTTGTTTTAAATTGAATACGATCATTCAGCAGAAAATAAATTTAACAATAAAAAACCGCACATCAAAGTGCGGTTTTATTTCATAAAATAATTCAAATTATGCTAGTTTTTTAATTTGAGCTGATAATTTGGATTTGTGGTTAGCGGCTTTGTTTGCATGAATTAAGCCTTTAGATGCCATACGATCTACCACTTTTTGCATTTCCACAAATGCAGTTTGTGCAGTTTCTTTTTCACCAGTACTGATTGCAGCATAAACTTTTTTGATGTAAGTACGCATCATAGAGCGTTGGCTTGCATTGTGTTTACGGCGTTTTTCAGATTGAACCGCACGTTTTTTAGCTGACTTGATATTCGCCAAGGTCAAACTCCTAAAAATTATGTTAATTATGAAATAAAATAAAAGGGTTAGAATATGCCCTTTTTCTATACAATTGTCAATAAACAATTATTAAAATTTAGTTGAAGATTCGGTGAGACACAACCGAAAGCTAGCATCGTTATCTAAAATGCAGCCTGCTTTATCTGCCCACCTAACGATGTGGACGGAATTTTAACAGTTTTTTCTTTGAGAATATAGCGAAAAAACAAAAATTCTATACAATTAAGTCAAATTTTCTAAAAGAGCGGTAAATATTTTGAGTAAACGACTATTAAAATCCAGCCTTGTTGTTAGCACAATGACGTTGTTATCACGTATTTTAGGATTACTGCGAGATATAATCACAGCCCACTTGTTAGGAGCTGGTGTTGCAGCTGATGTTTTTTTATTTGCTAACCGTATCCCTAATTTTTTACGCCGACTTTTTGCAGAAGGTGCCTTTTCACAAGCTTTTGTACCTGTTCTTGCGGAATATCAAAAAACAGGAGATTTGAATAAAACTCGTGAATTTGTCGGTAAAGTCTCAGGTACATTAGGTTGCTTAGTGAGCTTAGTGACTTTAGCTGCTATGATTTTTTCTCCTGTTGTTGTGGCATTATTTGGCACTGGTTGGTTTGTTGACTGGCTTCATGATTCACCAAATGGAGTGAAATTTGAACAAGCCTCTTTACTGTTGAAAATTACTTTTCCTTACTTATGGTTCATCACGTTTGTTGCATTATCAGGCGCTATATTAAATACCATTGGTAAATTCGGTGTGATGTCTTTTTCACCAGTACTATTGAATATTGCCATGATTTGCACCGCACTTTTATTGGCTCCACATTTACAAAGTCCAGATTTAGCATTAGCTATTGGTGTTTTTATTGGCGGATTACTACAATTTTTATTTCAGATTCCCTTTTTAAAACGGGCAGGACTGCTTACAAAACCAAAATGGGCATGGAATGATGAGGGAGTAAAAAAAATCCGCAATTTAATGATTCCAGCGTTATTTGGGGTATCTGTTAGTCAAATTAATTTGTTATTAGATACTTTCATTGCTAGTTTTCTAATGACTGGATCTATTAGTTGGCTGTATTATTCTGATCGCTTACTTGAGTTTCCACTTGGTTTATTTGGTATTGCTATCTCTACAGTTATTTTACCCACCCTTGCTCGTCATCATATAAACCGAACAGATAATGTAAAACAAAGTGCGGTGGATTTTAGCAATACAATGGATTGGGGAATACGAATGATTTTATTGCTCGGCATACCAGCTATGGTTGGTATTGCTGTTCTTGCTCGCCCAATGCTATTAGTATTATTCATGCGAGGAAGCTTTACTTTCTCTGATGTACAAGCTGCGACCTATTCTTTATGGGCATTTAATGCTGGACTGCTTAGTTTTATGTTGATTAAAATTTTAGCCAACGGCTATTATGCAAGACAAGATACAAAAACACCTGTAAAAATTGGTATCATTGCAATGATTGCTAATATGGGATTTAACTTGCTAGCTATTCCATTTAGTTATGTAGGATTAGCAATGGCTTCAGCAATGTCAGCAACGTTAAATGCTTATTTACTTTATCGTGGATTGGCTAAAACAGGCGTTTACTGTTTCAGTCGTCAAAGTGCGGTCTTTTTTATCAAAATTTTAGTTGCAGCTTTAATAATGGGGCTAGTTGTTTGGCACTACAATCCTACATTAGCCCAATGGAATAATATGACTTTTTTTGCTCGAATACATTGGTTGGCTTGGTTAATTGGCTTTGCAGCTGTTATTTACGTTGTTCTATTATTGCTTTTGGGCATAAGAAAAAAACATTTAGCTTATAGTTAGTTTGAATGTAAATTTTCATTATCATGCAACTAATATACAATACTGAATATTTGAAAAATCTCACTGTGCTTTATTTTCTTTTACCGCTTTAAATGGCTGTGGTAAACTCGTTGGCGTTTTTTAAAGTAAAAATTGTTAATTTATGAAAAAAATTATTGTACTATTTTTGGTTCTTGTAATTTTCTCTGCCGCTGGAGCGTTTTGGGGCTATCATCATATCTTACAATTCACAGATCAGCCTATAAAGACAAAAAATGACCAATTATTACATCTTGAACGTGGCACCACAGGTAAAAAATTAGCAAATTTATTAGAACAACAGCAAATTTTAGAAAATGCAACGTTGTTACCGTGGCTATTGAAATTTCAACCGCACTTAAATCAAATTAAAGCAGGCGTTTATCGTATAGATCAAGTAAAAACCGTTGGTGATTTACTCAATTTGCTTAATTCGGGCAAAGAAGCACAATTTAGCGTCCGCTTTATTGAAGGAGAAACTTTCAAAACATGGCGAAAAACGCTACAAAATGCACCGCACTTACAGCAAACTTTACAAGATAAAACAGATCAAGAAATTTTTAATTTATTAAATCTGGCTCATTATGGTAAAACTGCTAATCTGTGGAAAAATCTCGATGGTTTACTTTATCCTGACACTTATAGCTACACTGCAAATTCTACAGATTTAACACTGTTAAAAAGAGCATCTGAACGCATGCAAAAAACACTATCGCAGGCTTGGGAACAGCGGAATAAAAATTTACCACTAGCTAATCCTTACGAAATGTTAATTTTAGCTTCTATTGTCGAAAAAGAGACCGCACTTGATAGCGAGCGAGGTAAAGTGGCATCAGTCTTTATCAATCGGTTAAACAAGAAAATGCGATTACAAACCGATCCAACAGTTATTTATGGCATGGGTGATAATTACCAAGGCAATATCAGTCGCAAAGATCTGAATGAGCCAACACCTTATAATACTTATATAATTAATGGATTGCCCCCAACTCCAATAGCAATGCCAAGTGAAAAATCAATTTTCGCAGTAGCAAATCCTGAAAAAACTGACTATTTATATTTTGTTGCTGATGGCTCGGGCGGACATAAATTCAGCCAGACTCTCTCAGAACACAATCGTGCGGTACAAGATTATTTACGTTGGTATCGCAGTCAAAAAAATGGAAAATAAAATGAAAAAAGGCAAATTCATTGTTGTGGAAGGTTTAGAAGGTGCAGGCAAAAGCACTTCTCTAGAAACAATAATAAAAACTTTAAACATGCTGGGAATTTCTGATCCTGTACTCACTAGAGAACCAGGTGGAACGCCTTTAGCGGAAAAATTACGTTATTTAATCAAACACGAAACTGAAGAACCTGTCACTGACAAAGCAGAATTATTAATGTTATATGCTGCACGTATTCAATTAGTAGAAAATGTGATTAAACCAGCTCTGACGGAAGGGAAATGGGTAATTGGTGATCGCCACGATATGTCTTCACAAGCTTATCAGGGTGGAGGACGGCAAATTGATTCTAACTTAATAAATACGTTAAGAACAATAACGCTAGGTGATTTTGAACCTGATTTTACTTTATATCTAGACATTGATCCTGCTTTAGGATTAGCGAGAGCAAAAGGTCGTGGCAAGCTAGATCGTATAGAACAACAAAAATTAGATTTCTTCTATCGTACTCGGCAACGTTATTTAGAGTTAGTAAAAGACAATCCTAAAGCTGTTATTATTGATGCAACCCAAGAATTTGATCAAGTGCAAATAGCTGTTGAACAAGCAATTGAAAATTTTGTTAAACAGGTAAAATGAATGCAAACTTTATATCCTTGGCTTTTACTCTATTATCAACAAATTGTTACCGCACTTCTACAAGGGCATGGTCATCATGCTTTGCTGTTTAAAGCTGAACCAGATTTAGGTATAGAACAACTTGTTCAAGCAGTAGCTAATTTTTTGATTTGCCAACATCCAAATAAACATCAACCCTGTGGTAAATGTCACTCCTGCCATTTACAACAAGCTCAAAACCACCCTGACATCCACATTTTACAACCCTTAGAGAATAAAGACATTGGAATTGATCAAGTCCGTGAAATTAATGACAAAATAACACTCTATGCAAATCAGCAAGGAAATAAAGTGGTTCTAGTAAAAAGTGCTGATTGTCTAACTGAAGCAGCCGCTAATGCTCTACTAAAAACTTTAGAAGAACCTACCGCTAATACTTATTTTTTATTGCAATTGAACGACAGCAATACTCTACCTGCTACTATTTATAGCCGTTGTCAACAATGGCATATTGCAACCCCCTCTGTAGAAGACTCAATAAATTGGCTTAAAAATCAAATAAATGCAGAAATTAACGATATTCTTACCGCACTTCGAGTAAACTATAATCGTCCGTTAGCAACATTAAATATGTTACAGCAGAATTTATTAGAGCAACGAAAAATATTTTTACGCTATTTTTGGCTTTTTTATACTCGTCGTTCACCTTTGGAAATTTTACCTTATTTCAATAAAGAGAATATTTTTCAACAACTTGATTGGATAATCAGTTTTTTAGTAGATGGATTAAAAATTAAACTAGGTGTAACTATCAATTTAACTAATACTGATTTACAAAATGGAGTACTACAGTTTTCAGAAAAGCAAACTTCTCTTAACTTACTAAAAGCCTATGAAATTATGCAAAAAGTGCGGTTGGATCTAACTGAAATTAAAGGCGTAAATCAAGAACTCATTTTACTTGAAGGGCTCACTCGCCTTATTACGGATGTCTTTGAACAAAATTAATAAAAAAGGAATAATTATGTTTATTATTGACAGTCACTGTCATTTAGATGCATTAGATTATGAAAATTTACATAAAAATATTGCAGATGTTGTAGAAAAAGCCAAACAGCGTAACGTGAAACATATGCTAGCTGTTGGTGTGACCTTAAGTCGCTTTGAAAAGAGCTACATCGAATTATCACAATTTAAAGAAATCTCTCTAGCCTGTGGTGTTCATCCTTTGGATATTGATGATGAACCCTTTAATAGTGAGCGTTTATTACATTTAGCTTCATATCCGAAAGTAATCGCAATTGGTGAAATGGGACTAGATTATTACTACGGTGGAGAAAATAAAACTAAACAACAACATATTTTTGCTACACAAATACAAATAGCTAATCAATTAAGTAAACCAGTAATTATACATACACGATCTGCTCGTGAAGACACTATCCGTTTACTAAAAGAAAATCAGGCAGAAAAGTGCGGTGGCGTTTTACACTGTTTTACCGAAAATTGGGAAATGGCAAAACAAGCTTTAGACCTTGGATTTTATATTTCTATTTCTGGTATTATTACTTTTAAAAATGCAGAAGATCTACGAAGTGTTGTCAAAAAAATACCATTGGATCGTTTACTAATTGAAACAGATAGTCCTTACTTAGCGCCCGTACCTTATCGAGGCAAGCAAAATCAACCAGCTTATGTACACGAAGTATGTGAATATGTGGCTACTTTGAAAAAAGTATCCCCTGCAGAGTTGGCTCAATATACAACAGAAAATTTCGAACATTTGTTTAAAATTCAGGTACAATAACTAAAAATAAGCAAAAGGGAGAATGACCAATGCGAAAATATCTAAAATATTTCTTTTTTATGGTAGTTTTTTTAGTTCATCTTTTTTTATTTGCCTTTGTACATTATGTAACGCCACATTACGAAATAACACGAGTTACAGGTGTAGAAGTAAAACGAGTAGATAAAGATGGACCTATTACTAAATCGAATCCTGCGGATGGACCAACTAGGGATGTGTATTATATTTATACACAAAAACCCGATGACACTGGTGTAATGGTGTATCGTAATGAAGATACTCGTTGGGGATTTCCGTTTTACTTCAAATTTGGTTCAGCTGATTTACAAGCTAAAGCCCAAAGCTTTGCGGTGGAACATAAATTAGTACAAATGAAATATTATGGTTGGCGTTTAGTATTATTTGATGAATTTCGTAATGCTACTTCTATTACAGAAGTAACTTCAGATGATACTCCATCATTACCGATTTTATCTTATATTTTATACGCCATTTTACTACTTACTTTCTTTTTCTGTATCCAATTTATACGTGGTTGGTTTGATAGCGAAAATTAATATTTACTCTTAACAAATTAATTAATTTATTTCTAATTTTAAAATTTGGAGAGAAGAATGGTATTATTTGAAGCAATTGTTATTTTAGTTATTCTAATTTCAATTAGTGCGGTAGTTTCTTGTGCTGAAATTTCTTTAGCGGGAGCAAGAAAAATCAAGCTACAACAGTTAGCGAATGAAGGTAATGAGAGAGCAAAATTAGTATTGAGGTTGCAACAAAGCCCAGGTAGATTTTTCACTGTAGTACAAATTGGCTTAAATATGGTTGCAATCTTAGGTGGTATGATTGGCGAGAGTCTAGTCAATCCTTATTTACAAAACGTCGTTGAAAAATATTTTCACATTCAACATGCCGAACACATCTGTTCTTGGACTTCATTTGCCATAGTTACTGCTGCTTTTATTTTATTCGGAGATCTTATTCCAAAACGCTTAGCAATGAGCAATCCAGAAAAGGTTACTTTACGCACTGTTCGAGTCATGTATATCAGCACTATAGTACTCAAACCGCTGGTATGGATATTTGATTCTATTGCTAATGGTATTTTTCGCCTATTCAATATAAAAGCTGTACGAGAAGATAATCTCACTTCTGCAGATATTGTAGCAGTAGTAGATGCGGGAGCTGAAGTAGGTATATTAAAAGCTCAAGAACATTATCTGATTGAGAATATTTTCGATATGAAAGAGCGAACTGTTACCTCTACTATGACTCAACGTGAAAATATTGTATACCTAGAACGGACTTTTACTAGAGATAAAGTTATTTCTATAATTAAAGCAAATCCGCATTCTAAATTGCTAATTTGCAACAATGGATTAGATAAAATTCTAGGCTATGTTGAGTCTCACTCTTTGCTTACTTTATATTTACAAGAACAAGAAGTATCATTAACAGACCAACGAATTTTGCGTAAATTGCTGTTTATTCCTGATACGCTGTCTCTATACGAAGTATTAGAGTTATTTAAATCTTCAGGGGAAGATTTTGCTGTTATTGTCAATGAATACGCTTTAATAGTAGGTATTATTACTCTTAATGATGTAATGAGTATCGTCATGGGTGAGCTAGTTTATGAAGAAGAGCAAATAGTTCAGCGTGATGAAAGTTCATGGCTAATCGATGGTGCAACACCACTAGAAGACGTGATGAGAGTATTAGATATAGAAAAATTTCCAAATTCAGAAAATTACGAAACGATTGGCGGATTCATGATTTACATGTTGCGTAAAATTCCTAAAAAAACTGATTTTGTTATGTATGATCGATATAAATTTGAGATTATTGATACAGAAAGTTTCAAAATTGATCAACTAATGGTTTCATTGAGAACAGATGTAAATTAGATTTAGTTAAAAGCTTGTAATATACTTGCTTTGTACTGTGAAATTTTGAAGTTTGATACAACTGTCAAATTGAGGGCTATGTTCTATCTTTTATTAGAATCAGCCCTCTAATTTTGTTCAGTATTTTTAATATCATGATAATATTTGCCATAAGTAATGCCATAAAGCAGAGATTGGCATCGCTAAAAATAAAGCAGGGAGCATATTACCTAAGCGGAACATTTGGATATTACAAATTCTAAATCCCGTAGCAATCATTAACATTCCCCCTACAGCGGCAAAATCAGAAAGCATCTCAGGTACAACATAAGGTTTCATAAATACAGCAGAATAAGCTAGGATAAGTTGAAATGAAAGTTGTGGAATAACAATAGTAGCCACTGATATTCCTAAAGTAGTAGAGAAAATAATTGCAGTAAAAAAATCTAACAATGATTTGACAACCAAAATACTAGTATCGCCTGCAATTCCTTCATTCATTGCTCCAAATACTCCAGTTCCACTAAAAGAAAACATAATTACTAGTGCTACAAACTTTAGTAAAAATTCTTCTTGGGATAGTGATTTTTTAGTTTTTGGTTTACTTAGTTTCTCAATAAGCCCTTTGGCTGACATAGCTAAGCGATTTAATTTATTTTCTAAACGAAAAATCTCACCAATTATCGTACCTATTAATACTGATAGCACTATAACGGGCATTTGAAATACTTTAGAAATCATAACCACCCCCATTCCCATTGAACTTAATCCAAAGATCAATATCAAATTATTACGCAATGCTTCTGGAATACGCCCACCAATCATAGCTCCAATACTTGCACCTAAAAAAATTGCAGCCGAATTTATATAAGGACCAATTAATGTCATTTTATTTTCCTATATCAAATTTGTATGAATAATTTTCTGAAAAACGAATAGTTTTTATAAAGAAAGGAGAGAATAATAATTTACATAGTTATTATATCATAAAAAACCATTAATCATAAAATTAATTAGAAAGAAAAATCAATATAATGCGATGATGTAGTAAAATCATCAAAGATAATAACTAGATTATCTACACCTGCTTTTTTATACTAAAATTTCATTGGTAAATCCTAAAATAAAGCTTTGTTCTGCTGTTAAAACAAAAGTTGTATATTTATCATCGTATTCTATATTTTCGACAATACAGTATGGTAGTTGCTCATATTTTAAGACTCACCCTAACTTACTCTGTTCCCCCAGTTGTACTAAAAAGAACTAAAATAATAATTCTAACTCTTTAAAAAATTATCTCTTTTTTTATTTAATATCCTGTATTTCAATGTCAAAGCCTCCCCTTAAAATAAAATCACGAAGCAAATTATCAGCCTTAATCATAACTTTTGGTGGGATTATTTTGCCTCCCTCAATCTTTTCAAAATATTCTTTTGCTTTTACACTATCTATAGTCTTCTTTAACTCATCATATCTACCAAATTCATTCAAATTACTTTCAACAGGTTTTGAAATCATAATTGATTTCAATTTATTTTCATCCACCCCAAGACAAACGGAAAGCCGATAAATCTGATCATTCTTTGCACTTAATAAATAGTCATTGATATAGTCTTGCAATGTTTTTCCTGGAATAATCTTAACATCGCCCCTTTGAATTTCATGCAAAATTATATTTGCATATTTCTGTTCCTCTTGCGTCAGTGTGGCAAATGTTTTATGAAGCTCATTCTGAATCTTTTCAATATCTTCCTTACTCGATCCTTCTTCATTTAAAATTTTAATGTATTTATCAAAACGAGAATTCATATAATCTGCATCAATTAATCCAGTATCAATTTCTGTAATATAGCCAACCAAATCATATGGCAAATTATCGAGTTCAGCCCCAGGTCTTGGACTCATCAATTCTTTATAACGAAGAACTAGAATTAAATAAGTCTTTTCATCAATAATTACATTAATAAAACTTCCAGTTTTGTTATCCTTATAAGAAGATACATCCCACCTAAATCCTTGTATTTTTGCAGCTTCTAAAAAACCATTAAACTCATTGAATTCTTTTGCAAATTTTTTACATGCATCTTTATCTGAAGGCAATCTTTCAAAATCTGCAATTCCAGCATTTTTAAAAATATCCGCTATAATTTCAAAAAGACGATTCATGTTATTTAAATTTTGAATAAGAGGATTAGCAAATAGTCCAAGAGGCTTATCTCCTGAGTAAAGCTTTACAGCCGCCTCTATATTACGCTCCATAGTATGTGGTCTTCTATAATACCTAATTGTTCCAAAAGGCTTGTCTGGTCCAAATAATCTGTTTGTACGAGAAAATGCTTGAATAATATTTTCATATCGCATCACCTTATCCATGTATAAGGTATTAATCCACTTGGAGTCAAAACCTGTTAGCATTTGATCAACCACAATAAGCAAATCAATTTGCTTATCAGTTTCATTTTCAATTCTTTCATAAGGCTTTTTGTGTGCTAAACGTGAAGCAATGTCTTTTTTCATTTTTTGGAAAGTAGGAATTGAAAAATTCTGCCCATAACGCAAATTATAGTCCTCAATAATTTCTACAAGCCCATCCTCCTTAAACTGGAAGCCTTCATTATTATCAATATTTGGATCAAAAAGTGCGGTAATTTTAAGCTTAGGAAGTTCTCGTTTCATCAAGCGATAATAGTTAATCGCTTCAGGTATACTGCTCGTGGCAAATATAGCATGAAATTTACTATTTCTACTTAATGTCAGCCAATTATCAGCTATATCTTTGACAACGGTCTTAGTATGTTCCTCAGTGCGATACTGGCTATTAGGAATATAATCCTCTATACCTTTAATGTAGTCGCCTTTGGCATCAAAATACCCTACCATTTTTGTTTGACTAGAATTAATAAATTTATAATATATTTCCCTCTTAGCTGGATCTGAAATTGCTTCATCTTCTGTCTTTGCTTTTGCTTTTTCAAGTGCTACTACTTTACGTACATCTTTATCTTTAAAAGTTAAAATTTTATATGGATTAAAACCAAGTACATTTTTGTCCCTTATACCATCAGCTATGCTATACCTGTGTAATTCATCACCAAAAACTGTTGTTGTGGTATTTTTCTTTTTCTGATTTTCATTTTGGATAGGCGTACCAGTAAAGCCAAAGAACATAGCCTTTTGGAAAGTGTTTTTAATCGTAATAAGCATATCGCCAAATGTAGAGCGATGAGCTTCATCAACAATAAAAACAATACGTTTTCTTTTCATTAGTTCTATATCGTGGCTATTAAGCCCGCCCTCTTCATCTTTTATTTTACTCATTTTTTGAATAGAGGTAACAATAAGAGTATCAGAAGGATTGGTGCTTTTAAGCTTGCTAATAAGAATATGCGTATTTTCTGTGGCTTGTACTTCTTCGCTTTCATCAGCAAATCCACGATATTCTTTAAGAGATTGGGTGCCAAGTTCTATTCTATCCATTAAAAAAATGACTTTATCGGCATCTTTGGAACTGGCAATAAGCTGAGCAGACTTAAAACTTGTCATTGTCTTTCCTGAGCCTGTAGTATGCCATATATATCCGCCTAGTTGATTTTCTCCTTCCCATTTTGCTTTAGCAACTTTATCTGAAATAGCACTTGCTGCAAAATACTGATAGCTTCTCATTACTTTTAAAATGCCATCTGTATCATCTGCAACTGTGTAAAAACCTATTAACTGATGAGCCATAGGGATAGAAAGAAGGGTGGATGCAACCTTATCCCATTCATTAATTGGTTCATTATTCCTATCCGCCCAATGGAAATAATAATCCTTATTAAATTTGCCTTCGGGACCTGGATTAGCAAAATATACGGCTTCATTCGGTTCCATCGCAACAAAAATTTGTACAAGTGAAAATAATCCAGTAAAAATACCTTCGTGAGCATATTTTTCAATTTGATGAAAAGCTTGGCTTACTGGTATCCCGCTTCTTTTTAGTTCAATATGAATTACAGGCATACCATTTATAAGAAGGATTAAATCCCCTCGTCTATCATTTAATATTTTAGACTTTGTCGGAAATTTTGGTTGTCTTGCTATTTGATATCTGCTTTGTCCTGCTGCAATTTCCCTACGATCGTATATTTTTAGACTTATTTCTTTACCAAAATGTGCTTTGTCATCTGGATTATCTCTAACAATTGAAACGCTTTTACCATTTATAAATCCATTTAGTTTCAAAGGCGTTTTTAAAGCCCTAATCTGCTCTAGAATTTGCTGCATTTCAGTATCTGTCAAAGGGAAGTCGTTAAGTCTATCAATACCCCTATTATTTTCAAAAAGAATATTCGCCCAGTTTTTTAGCAAATCCTGCTCGGAATAATAATTTAAAACTTCTTTTTCCCAACCTTTTTCTGATAATAGCTTTATTAAAGCATCTTCAAATTCAGACTCTTTCTTAAAAACCATAAAACTTCCTCCTTATTTTAAATTTTGCTAAATTCCCTTAAACAAACATCTTCTCAAGGCAAGCTTTTTTGATATTTTTTAGCTTTTCTAACTTACGCTGATGAAGGGTGATAAGGTTGTTAAGGATTTGGAAATATGCTCCAACTCGCTCTTGTTCACTGATAGCTGGCAAAGGCATTTCAATTTCCATCATCTTATTTTTAGAAATGTTATATCTTGAAATTCCTTGAGCTAAAAAAGTTATCTTTTTTCTCATTGAAGTCGATCTAAACATATATGCAAGATACTGGTAATCAAGTTTTATAATTGGTCTATATCCAAAACAAAAGCTATTTAAGTAAGTATTCTCACTATTTTTAAGCCATACAGAAGACATTCCTACTTCCTCTGGAGTTTCTGAAGATGTAGTAAAAAGAACATCCCCAAAATTAACTTCATTTTGTTTACTGTCTATTTCTACCGCCTCGATCATATATAAAGAAGCTATTGGATTAGAAAAAACATTCATATATGTTATAAATCTACCTTTACCATGTCCAAAATCACCCTTTGTTTTTCCAGACAATCCAGTATATGTCGAGCCTACTTCACCCAACTTACGCTGTTCCCAAGCAAAAGTGAAAAAATCGATGTAGCCCCAAAACCACACTAAAAATTCTTTATAATTGAACATTTTTTTGAATGCAATTTCTATTCTATAAAATTTGATTTTATTTTTCCTATAATTTTTAATAACTCAAAAAATAAACTCTTTTCAATATTTATAATATCTTTATCTAAAAAGATAACTTTAGATAACTTTCAATTATCATTAATGAACTATCGACAATATGTGCCAAAAGCATCTTATGTAATGTAGTGATAGATATTTAGTTCTTTATAATTTTATCATATTAAGTTATGATATAATCAATTTGGCTTGTGATCTTATTAGTTTTAAAGTTGATTTAATTTCCAATGTGCTATGACGATTATTCCTTTTTCAAAACTTAAAATAAACTTCTTAGTTATTAGTGCTTTTAAATTATCTTCGTTTACTTCAATTATTCTTATTATCTTTTTGAAATTATCAATAAAGCCATCTCCATCTATTCACATTGATAGATGAAAATATAGGACCTGAGTAGATAGTGGCATATATAAAAATAGATCGCTATCTACTATTTCTAATGAGAATATTCTTCCATATTTTTTCCTTTCTTGTTTTGTATTTTTTAGCAGCTTTTGTTCCTTCCTCTCCATCATCAATAAAATGTTTGAAAAAGTGTTTGAAATAAAGGATTTTTGCGGTTCTTCTCTTTTTATCGTATCAACATGGGGTAGATTATAAATTTGATGACAAATCGTATGTTGCTGTGTATGGTGATTTTTACGAAAAAAAACAGTGAAAATGCAGGCATTAAATTAAGAGAAAATCAGAATACGCACGTTTCACGGCGTAATTTTTCCTGTGATTTTATAATGAGCGATAGCAATATTTTTGGTACTTAATTAAAGACATGGCAGGGGCGGAGAGGCTCGAACTCCCAACACCCGGTTTTGGAGACCGGTGCTCTACCAATTGAACTACGCCCCTAGAATATAATGGCGGAATGGACGGGACTCGAACCCGCGACCCCCTGCGTGACAGGCAGGTATTCTAACCAGCTGAACTACCACTCCGAAAAATTGATATTTAGCAGTGACCTACTCTCACATGGGGACTCCCCACACTACCATCGGCGTAACGGCGTTTCACTTCTGAGTTCGGCATGGGTTCAGGTGGTCCCACCGCACTATTGCTGCTAAAATTTATTTTGTTAATATACTAAAATTAATATACTAACAAAATAAATACTCGGCGGTGACCTACTCTCACATGGGGACTCCCCACACTACCATCGGCGTAACGGCGTTTCACTTCTGAGTTCGGCATGGGTTCAGGTGGTCCCACCGCACTATCGCCGCCGAAAAATTCGGTTT
>NZ_JBHTJN010000026.1:0-51892 GCF_042675725.1 Seminibacterium arietis | reverse complement strand
ATTTACTTCACTTAACGTACTATAAGGTCCCGCTCCCACTTCTTCGTAAATATGTTCCGCTAGTGCTTTCGATTTACGTGCTATATCGGAGTTGACATCACCTATAGTGCTGTAAGTTTCATTATCATTAGAACGATTTTTACCTTGAATAGAATCATAAAGTGGATTATCTACCATCTCTACCGTTTGTTCTGATGAAACCACTCTGTGAGTTAATAATTCACTATCGTTATCTGTCTTAGGCTGTTTAGATTGTAACTTCGTTTTAGCTTTCTGACCTAATTCAACTAAATCTGCAACTTCAAAGTTAAATTGCGTACTGGCATATACATCATTGCGATTAACTCTTTTAGTCTTAGTTAAATCATCAACAATCTCACCGATAATTTTAGAATTTTTAAGATCGACTCCTGAAATAGCTGATTGCTGTGTTGCAGTATAATGTTTCTGTTCAGATCGTCCTCCTCGCGTATTAAATGAAGAAGCACCTCGTTCATTAATACCAACTGATACACCAACGGAACCACCATCTTTATGATGATTATCATCAAGTTTTTCACTGCTAACATTTCCTAATACTCGGAAACCGCTATTTTTATCTTTATTAATAAAATGACCAGCCGTTAGGTTTAAATCCTTTATTTCACCTGTAATTTTATCCGCTGTAATACCTGCTTGTTGATTAATAAGTTTGCTATTCTCAACTTCATGAGTATAACCCGCACCAAGACTTCCTGTTCCTTTTATAATTGTAGAGCTAGAAAGAGCAACACCTGCTGAAGCACTGAAATCAACCCCCTGATGAAGCTTGTCAAAAGAATCTTGTTTTGAAACAACATTAGTTTTACCTTTTATATGTAAATCTAAGTGGTTGGCTTTAATATTTGAACTAATTAAATTAAGATCCTTACCTGCAGCGATTTTTAAATTTTTAGCTCTAAGTAAACTATTATTGTGAGTTATAGACTTCTCTGTAGTAAAGCCTTCATTACCTTCAACAGATCCTGAGATACCTAAGCTACACCCTGCCCCCATTATGCTACATCCAGAATTTAAACCGACCGCTAATTTTTGGCGAGATTGTCTTTCAATACTTTCTTTTGTTTTATCTCCATCTATCACATTGACATTACGCTTAGCCTTAAGCGTTAAAGTACTATTAGCATCACTTTCTACATTTTTCAGCTGTAGATCTCCACCATAGGCTGAAAGAGTTATATTACCCGCAATTTTAGTACGTATATCTTCTGTTTCTGTTACTTTTCGTGTTTCGTAATTGCGTTCAAACCCAAACTTAGACGAACCTCCAACTAATTCACCTGTAACAATGTTTGCAATGTCGCTAACATGCTGCAAAGCAACTGTTCCATCTTGTTTAACTCCTCTTTGAGAATCAACAAATTGTTTTGCTAAATGGCTTGTAGCATCTGCAATTGCAGAATGTCCTTCCGTTTCAAAACCAAATTTGAATACAGAACGTTCAGAATCAAGGTGATATTCATCTTTTTGTTTAGTTGATTTGATTTCTTTTGCTGATAACTCAAAGCCCGATTTTTCAGGAGATTTCTCATATTTGTTAAAGAAATCTGAAGACTTCTCGGTCATTAAATCTTCAACTTCACTCTTAGATAATGTTTTAAATTTAGCCCCTTCTTTTACAGTTGATTCAGTCATCTCATCAGAAGATGCTTGTTTTGTTGCATTGGCTTGCTTAGATTGTTCCGATTGTGTTTCAGCCCCTTGTGAATTTGAGAATTTATGCTTGTTAATATCTACTCCACCTAATTCTGCTTTCTTCAACACATGTAAAATACCGTGTTCAACTTGCAAATCACTATTTGTATGAGTTAATAAATTCTCTTTCTCTTTACTATCTTCTATAGAAAGACCAAATCCGAAACCAGCTCCTGTATTAGATGTAAGTCCTCCTACATTTGTTCTATCCCCATCTTTACTATCATACTCATGAGCAATCGTATAACCTCCGCCACTAATATGTCCAGACGAATACTGTTGTTCTAAGCGTTCATGGCGTTCCACATACTGAGCATTTTCTCCTGCTTTTGTATTATAATTTCCTTGAACAACGCCAGTTACAACTCTTGATTTGATTTTACTTCCAACTTGATTAACATCATTTTTTATTGCTAAATGCAAATGATCAAATTCTGTATTTGACCCAACCGATCTTGCTTTTTGACTTGTTTCTGTATAGTAGCCAATATTTTCACCTTTTTTTGAAAAAATACGACCTTTTTTACTGGAATATTCAGTTTCATGAGAATCTGTAGTATTAAAATTACGAGATTTAACAAATCCTGTTTTCCCTTTAATGTCAGAACCTTGAGAATTAATATCAGAATCAAGCTCTGTTTCAAGATGTAGATGTCCATCTGTTTTTATTCGAGCACGCTGAACGTTAACATCTCCATTATCGTTTACATAAGAGCGAGAGATATTATCAATACCTTTTCGACCAACTAGACGTAATTTTCCTTCGCTTAAAACATCCCCTTTATTTTTTATTTTATTCTTGGCCTCAATATCAATATTTGCCCCAGAAATAGTGCCACCGTTTAAAGTATTTTGAGTTTTTAGCTCTATTTCATTTGCACGTAAAACAGCATCACCAAGTCCTTTAAATTTTTCAGCATCTCTTAATGTTTTATCTGAAAAGTAAACTTGCGGTAATAAAACTTCTTTATTATTAACATTAGCTTTAACATACCAAACAATATCTTGTTTGAGTTGTGCCTGTTGCTCTTTTGTTAGTGCCTCACCTACTTTTAAACCTAGCTCTTGAGACTCGTAATAAGAATTATCTATTAATTTTTTAACTAATTGAGCATCATTTAATTTGTATTTTAATGACAAATGATTATCAACTTTTTTCTCAATAGATTTAGTGATTAACTGATGCTCTAAATAATTGTCACCAATCACCGCCACTTTCTCATTAGACGGTTTTTCTGAGCCAATTTTATTCAAAAAATATTTTGACCCATAATAATCATTTTGGTTAATGTAGCTTAATTTTGTTCTATAAAGAGGATCTGTATCCACTTTAGGACGAGAATCATCAACATCTTTTAAAAAACGATTTTTTGAAAGTTCAGCCGCTACTTTTTGATCCTCCGCTAAAGATTTTTTATATTCTTCAATTCGTCTTTTTTCTTCAGCTCTTTCTTTTTCATTAGCAACTTCTTTCTGTTTCTGTTTTTCTTTTTCTAAAGCTTGTTGTTGCTTTTCTTTCTCAATTTGAAGATTCAATTTCTGTTCTTCTAAATCTTGATTCTTTTTTTCTTCCGCAATCTTAGCAAGCTCTTTTTCTTTCTCTACTTGACTATCCTGTTGACGTTTCTCTTCGATTTTATAACCCTGATGACGTTCTTGTTGTTCTTGCTCTTTTTGAGCTTTTGCTTTTTCAGCTTGTTTTACACGCTCTTCTTGGGCTTGCTGTCTTAATTGATTAAATTTTTCAGTTAGTCGTTTCTGAACATCATCAGGTAAAGAATCAAAACGTTCACTTGTTTGAAACTCAGTATGACGATATTCTTCTTCACCCTCTTCTGGTTCTGGCGTAACATGAATATCTTCACCAATCTCTTTCAACAACTTATCTAATAATTTTCCATTAGTTGATAATTCATTTGGATTGAGTAAATCAGGTTCATCGTTTTGTGTTTTCAATAAAGATTCATCTTCGTCATCAAGTTCTTCTGGTTCAAATGTTTTATCTAACTGAATGCTATTATCAATGAAAAGATTTGGTATAGATAAAAGATCTGATAAAGCAGATAAATCAATATTGTTGTCATTTAAATTTTCTGTCTGAGCAACTCCTGGTTTAAATTCAACTTTATTTAAGTCAAATTTATGTTTACCTACTGTAATTTGCTCCGTTTCAGAGAAACTGCCAACTTGACCGTTTTCTAACGTTTTTACAGTTCCTTCAATTTTATTTGCAAGGAATTTCGCTTTTTCTTCTGGAAGATAGGTGAAATTAGCGTCCTGTTTTTCTTTGAATTCATTCCAACGCTTAGATAACTGCTCATGAGAATTATTTCGCCAGTCTGCACCAAACACTAAAGTCATTGCCTTTTGGAAAGTTGGAGATTGTATATCTTTTAACAAGAGCATTGCTTGCGAATTATCTGCATGATAAGTGCTAGATTTTAAAATCTCACGAGACCCAAACAAACCATCGAAAAACGCTTCTAAAGAATCAAATTTTTTACTTGCTTGACCTGATAAACCTGTTAAAAACACTCGGGCTTTTGGTTGATAATAGAAAGTAATATCTTGTTTTGCTTTGAAAAATTCTGTCAAGATGTTTACTTCAAACGGCTTCATCGAGTTAACAATTTTATCTGTATCAGAACTAAACGTTCCTTTAACATTAACAACACCATGATTAATTATTTGTGCTTCTTGGTTATCTTTTTTATTGCTTATAAACTTAAAATTACCTTCCGCTCGAATCAATCCTGCTTTTTCAACTTTTGTAGTGGACTTGCCAAATTCTATAGGGTTAATATCTAAGTTATAAAAATTATTATGCCAACCATGATTTGCAATATCACTTCGACGATATCGGATAGGTTTAGATGATTTAGTGGATTTTTCAACAGAACCAGATAATTGAACATCATTTACTAATTTATGTGCTTTTACTGTCAAATCACTTTTAGCAAAAATATTACCTAAATTATATACCGTATTATTTGCTTCTAGTTCTATTTCACCCTCAGAATGCAATAATGAGTCAGCTTCATTAATAATATTACCCACAGAAACTTTATCATCCGCATTATTTCCTTTTGCAGATAATATCAATTTCTCACGAGCACCTAATATTCCTTCTTTATTATAAATATTGCCAGCTTTCGCATTAATAGTAAGAGTTTGACCGCTCGCTAATATCCCATTATTAACAACACTACCCTTAGCATCAATAGTTACTTTACCTGCGGATTGAAGCTCATCGTTTTCACTGATAATTACATGTTTAGCTTCAATAGATAAATCATCTTTTGCTTGTATAAATTTATTACCTTTACTAACAAAACTTGTGTCATCTTTAAAAATCAATTTAGCTTTAGAATTACTCGCAATAGCTCCCTGATTATCAAATCCAACATCTAAATCTGCAACTATTTCTTCTTTAACTACCGCACTTTGTTTATCGCCCACAGAAACAGTTACTTTTTTTCCTTTTGTTTTAATTTCAAGATCTTTATCAGCGTAAATTTCTTTTTTATTAACTAATTTATTAGTGTCAATTTTTACGTTTCCACCATAAATACGACCTTGGTTAGTTAATGTCTTTGATTTAAGATCCAGATCAGTTGCCACAATTTTAGTTTTATCATCTAATACAAGTGAATTATCTGTTTTAACTTCAACTTTCTTAGAAGCTAATTTTCCTTCATTTTTTAATTTAGCATCGACAGCTTTTAATGTAATAGATTCTTCCGCTTTAATTTCATTAGATACGGTTACTCTTTTTGCATTTCCTAAATCAATTTTTTTCTTAGCTCGAACTTTATTACCAAGATCTATATCGCCTTCTTTACTTTCAAGTTTGATGTCATTTTCAGATAAAATAATGCCATCATGTTTTACCCCTGCACCTGTATCTGTTACGATTAATTTAATATTTTTGCCATACATAGCGCCAGTACTAGCACCAGTAATTGCAACTTCATCATTAGATGCAACTCCGTTCTTCTTGGTAACTTCATGTTTATTAAGATCATATTCACTAGAACCTGCAACAAATGTAATGTTTGTTTGATAATTATTCTTTACATTATCTTTATTTCCAATAGAACCTTTTTGTTCGATTTTCTTTGCAACAATATCTAAATAAGGCAAGTTATCTGTTGCAAATCCATTTACGTCAATTGTTACCGTTCCTTTAGTAACATTTAATTGCATTTTATCTGGATCAATCTTATCACTCGTTGTTGCCACAAAACGACTTGAATTAATAGTTTTTACACCATTCAAATTAATACCATTAGGGTTAGCAATAACTAAGTCTGCTTGCTTACCTAAAACCTCTAAAGCACCTTCAATTTTACTTAAATCCTTACCAGTTACTTGATTTAAAATAACTTTAGCTTCTTCACCTGTGAGATTTTTATTTTCTTCTAAATAACCCACTAATTCTGAGCGCTGTTGATCTTTATTATTTTTAAAAACTGCTCCATTTTCGATATTAAATTTTTGAAATCTATTATCTGAAATCCCGTTTTTATTTGGAGTAGCAATATCAACGATAATAACTTTATTCTCTGTTTGATGTAATTGAACTTTGCCATTAGACTCATTATCTAATTCAATATTAATATTACCATTTGTAATATCAGTTAAAGCTGGTTTATTTTCTAAGTCAGCTGATTGTGCAAAATTAGGCGTCGAAACCATGCTAACAATCAATATTGAAACCGTTTTCCAATTAAGACATATTGCGGATGAAACAGGATTCAAAAATGTTTTTACTGATAAAAAAACATTTGATAGTGGATAATTATTAATTGGTGTTTGTTCTTCTGCTTTTTTTGATACAGAATCAGAAGAACCATTATCTACTGCTGATTTAATGCATTCTGCAACTGGGACTAAACAACCTTTTGTTTTACTAAAAATAAGTTTATAACAATTCTTATTCATAATGTTCCTCTATCCTATAAAAAATTAAAATTAAAATGAAATTGAGCCTGAAAAATAATAAACGGGTTTCTTAGTACTGTCTTCAAAAGAGCCAACTCCGTTTATAGGGTTTGCATAAGTAATCGACAACGAAAATTTATCTATTTGGGCTTTAGCACCTAAAGCAAATCCAATAAGTGTATCTATATTGTGCGGTCGTTTTGAATAAACTTTACCTATATCAATACCAACAAAAGGGCTAATCTGAGATAAATAACTTTTCTCTGGATAAAAAGGGATCGTTATTGTTTGAGATAAATATGCTCCACTATCTCCAGAACCAACTCCGCCCTTAAATCCCCTTACCGTGTATTCATCACCAATTGAAAACTGATTTTCAGAATACACGCTATCAAAGCTATATTGCATCCCTAAACGCGATTGATATGTCATTGGTCTATCAAGAAAAAAGAAAGGTCTATTCCAGTTAATACTTCCTGAAATAAGTTTTAATGTTTTTTCGCGACTTTCATCATATGCAGAATAATTTGCATTAAACCATCTCAAACCATTTGAATAAGAAAGATCACTATAAAGTTTCCCATGACCTAAATTAGTTATATAAGATAACCCTAAATTCAGCTTATTATTATGATATTTTCCAATTAAAATATCTGAAAAATAGCTAAAGCGTCTTTTAAATTCAAGCTCCCCATACATAGATAATATAGTTTCTTTATTTCTCAACAAAGTATGAGATAGTTTCATTGCTGTTGCTTGAGTTTTTCCACTAGTAGGGTTAATGCTATGAAGACCAATCAATAATTTTTCATAGCTAGATTCGGATAATTTAATTTCCAAAGAAGAAAAAGATAGAGGTTGAACGTAAGATAAAGAATAGTTATTCTGCCTATTGTTACTACGGTTTTTATAAAAACGGTGACCCGTTGAAAAATTCCAACGATCATTTGTTCCTAAAATATCACTCCATGAAATATTTAAAGTTGCTTGATTACGCCCATTAGCATTATTTCCCGCACCTGAATTGTTTAATCCAAATATAATTTGTGGATAATAACTTCTTTGTCTATCGATACTAAGATTAGAAAATCCTTTCTTATCATCAGCAACTACACTTATTTTCGCTGTTTTATTAGTTGTATTTAGTGTTTCTATCATCTGATCTATATCATAAATACATAAAAGTTTGCCTTTTAAATCAGGCAAAGCCAAAATCATTGCTCTATCTTTAAATAAAGTCGGTGCAGTCCTTTCTACTAAAATATCATCAACTTTTCCCCAAAGAACAATAAATTGAATTTCACCATTAGTTATTTTTGATGACTTTAGACCAATCGCACTTGTTACATAACCAGCACGATATAGTACTTCTGTTAATTCTTTTGTTAAAGCAAAAACTGTTTTAGTCGATAGGGGTTGATTTAGATAATTATTTATCACTTTATCAAAATCCAAAGAAACTTTTTCGCCACCAACATCAACTGTAATTTTAGTAATTTTTTGTAATGTAGTTTTTTCCATTAAGTCAACAGAAGGCTTTTTTTGATCTGCTTGCTTATCTTCTAAAAAACGCTCTGCTTTTCTAAGATTTTGGTTAACATCTTCAAAATGTTGTTGATTTTTTAAACGAGATAATTCTTCAGTTAAAGGATTGCTTTCTTTCGCTTGAACAATGAAAGGAAATATAAAAAAGAGTACTAGCAAATAACAAAAAAATAGAATATTTACCTTATTATATTTATTTTTTGGCATAAAACGCTCCATATCCTAAAATGCGTCACATTTTACTATATATTATCTAGGTCAATGGTAAGACCAGTTAAAAATAAAAATAAGTTCTAATAATATGCTTATTTCTATCCGAGAGAACAAAATTTTGATTCAGTAATTTAAATAATTAAGGACATAACAAATTAAAATTCTAATCATTATTAGCTACAATATTATTCTAACTTTTCATAGTTCAATCCCTGTATATGACAAAAGAGAGCGTATAGCTCTCTTTCGATTTTTACAAATTTATAATCATTTTTCGACTTTAAAAATGACCGCACTTTTAAGTCATTTCAGACCCGCGGCTAAACGCAATTCTTCAGCACGATCCACTTTTTCCCAAGGGAATTGCTCACGTCCAAAATGACCATAAGCTGCTGTCTGACGATAAATAGGTTGAATTAAGTTCAACATTTTAATCAAACCGTAAGGACGAAGATCAAAAAACTCACGAACTAATTTCACTAATAAAGTTTCACTCACTTTAGATGTGCCAAAGGTCTCAATCATAATTGAAGTTGGTTCAGCAACCCCAATAGCATAAGAAAGTTGAATTTCACAACGTTTAGCTAAACCTGCTGCTACGATATTTTTTGCTACATAACGTGCGGCATAAGCTGCTGAACGATCAACTTTTGATGGGTCTTTGCCTGAAAAAGCACCACCACCATGACGAGCAGCTCCACCATAAGTATCTACGATAATTTTACGTCCTGTTAAACCACAATCACCCATAGGTCCGCCAATAACAAAACGACCCGTTGGATTAATAAAATACTTAGTTTTTGATGATAACCACTCTGCTGGTAATACTGGCTTGATGATTTCTTCCATTATGCCTTCGTGAACAGTTTTTTGACTGACTGAATCACAATGCTGCGTTGAAAGCACAACGGCATCAACACCTACAATTTTGTCATTTTCATATTTCAAAGTTACTTGACTTTTTGCATCAGGTCGCAACCAATTTAGCGTACCATTTTTGCGAACTTGTGCTTGACGCTCCATCAAACGATGAGCATAAGTAATCGCTGCAGGCATTAGAACATCAGTTTCGTCAGTTGCATAACCAAACATAATCCCCTGATCACCTGCACCTTGTGCTAAAGGATCAGCACGATCAACACCTTGGTTAATATCAGAAGATTGTTTACCAATAGCATTCAGTACCGCACAAGAATGTCCATCAAAACCCATATCAGAATGTTGATAACCAATATCACAAATTACTTGTCGAGTTAAATTTTCAATATCTACCCATGCAGAAGTGGTAATTTCCCCTCCTACTAATGCCATTCCCGTTTTTACGTAAGTTTCACAAGCAACTCGAGCTTTTGGATCTTGTTTTAAGATTTCATCTAATACCGCATCAGAAATTTGGTCGGCAATTTTATCTGGATGCCCTTCTGATACAGATTCAGAAGTAAATAAATATGAAGACATAGCTTTTCCTTTATTGCAAAATTATTTTCAGACGTTTTTACATCTAGACGTCTATAATACTCTTTTTTATTAAAATATCAAGATTTATTGTACAAAATTCAACTTTATATAACGACGTAAAATAGCAATACCCGATATATTATCGGGTATCTAGTACATAAAAAGTACACTATTTTTAGAAAATTTCAGAATCCGCAAAAAAGTAGGCAATCTCACGAGCAGCATTTTCGATACTATCTGAACCATGTAAAGAATTCTGACGTCCATCTATAGCAAATTCTTTGCGTAATGTTCCTTCAGCAGCATTTTTAGGATCTGTTGCCCCAATCAAAGTGCGGTAGTCTTGCACAGCATTTTGTTTTTCTAATACTGCTACTACTATAGGAGCAGAACACATAAACTCAATTAGTCTAGCAAAAAAAGGCTTCTCACGATGCTCTATATAAAAACCTTCTGCTTGTTCTTGATTTAATTGAACCATTTTAATCGCTACGATACGAAAACCATTTTGCTCTAATCGAGCTAAAATTTCTCCCACCAACTGACGCTGAGTAGCATCAGGTTTAATAATAGATAATGTTTGTTGCATAAACATTCCCTTTATTGCGATTTAGTTAATAAAAGTTGTGCTAATGTCTGTACACCTAGTCCTGTTGCACCAGCTCCCCAGAGGTCACAAGCAGATTTTCGGTATGTAGCAGAACAATCAATATGTAGCCAATTTTGTGCATAATTCTCCACAAAATAGGATAAGAATGCCGTAGCAGTACTCGCTCCCGCTCCCACTGGTACTGATCCTACATTGCCAATATCTGCAAAAGAAGATGAAATCTGAGAACGATGGAACTCTTCAAATGGCAGTCGCCAAAATGGCTCTCGACATTGTTCAGCCGCTTTAAATAATTCACTAACTAATTGATTATCCATAGAAAGGACAGAATGATAGTCATTACCAACAGCCACTTTTGCTGCCCCAGTTAAAGTTGCACAGTCAATAATAAACTGCGGGTTTTGTTTATCAGCTTCAATCAAACCATCAGCTAAAACTAATCGTCCCTCTGCATCAGTATTTAAAACTTCAGCTGTCACACCATTGCTGTAAGTAATAATATCCCCTAACTTCATGGCATTATTACTAACCATATTCTCTGCACAACATAAAAATAATTTAACTCGTTTAGTTAATCCTGATGCGATTGCCATTGCTAATGCACCCGTCAATAATGCTGCTCCTCCCATATCTGTCCGCATAGTACTCATAGAATCACTAGGTTTAATGCTGTAACCACCGCTATCAAAAGTAATTCCTTTGCCAACTAAACAGGCAAATACTGGAGCATTCTGATCTTGAGTTGGGTTAAAATCTAATTGTAACATCGCAGCATCATTTACTGATCCTTTACCAACATTCCAAATACCTTGATAATTCTGCTGTTCCAACTCTTGCCCTGAAATGATTTGAAAACTAACCGCACTTTTTGACTGGTATTGTAATGCAATATTAGTGATGAAATCCGCTGCACATTTTGCTAAAGCTTGAGGCGTGATAATAGTTGATGGTAAGTTAATAATTTTTCTAACAAAATCACCGCACTTAATGCGTTTTTCTAAATCTTCTTTGTCAGACTCTATTAAAGTAGGAAAACAAATTTGTGATTGATTTTTTGCAGAATAAAAACCTTGATAAAATGCCCAGCAGTTTTCTAAGCTCCAACCTTCACCTATTAATTTAGGTGTTTTGATTCCTTGATTGCTCAATTTACGCGCAGCTTTCTGTACAGACACAGAATCAGAAATTGATTTAAGATGAACAACTGCTTGATTATTAGAAAAAGTCAACAGAGCATTATTACCCCAGATTTCATCTGCGGGTTGAAGAGAAAGTATAACTTGCATATAAAAATCCTATTAAAATCTCAAATACGCACTGATCTTACTATATCGTTTTGATAAAAAGAAAGAAAATATAAATAAAAAAATAAAGATTGCTTTAATTAATCTATTTAAAGTGCGGTTGCCACCAATCGCGATTTTTAATGTACCAATTTACTGTCTTATTCAATTCTTGTTCAAAATTTGCTTTCGGTTTCCAACCTAATTGAGAAACTATCTTTGTTGAATTTATTCCATAACGAAAATCATGCCCAAGACGATCTGATACAAATGTAACTAATGAATTAAAGTCATCTATCTTTGCACATTGAGGATAATCATTTAAGTCACCATCTAGTTTCAATTTATTTAGTATTGAACAAATTGATTCAACAAGTTGTAAATTAGATTGTTCATTCCCTCCGCTAATATTATAACTTTCTCCCACACAACCATGCTTTAACACTTCATATAAAGCTTGTACATGATCCTCTACAAATAGCCAATCTCTAATTTGCATCCCACTGCCATAAATTGGAATAGGCTTACCATGAATTGCATGCAAAATTGTTAAGGGAATAAGTTTTTCGGGAAACTGATAACGACCATAGTTATTGGAACAATGCGTTATTAATATAGGCACTCCATATGTTCTATGCCACGCCCTTACTAAATGGTCGGAGCTAGCTTTAGACGCAGAATAAGGACTACTTGGAGCGTAAGCTGTTTTCTCAGTAAAAAGTAACGTAGAAGATTCTAAATCTCCAAATACTTCATCTGTTGAAACATGCAAAAAACGAAAATTCTTTTTTTTCTCATTTACTAATGGAGACCAATAATTTCGCACAACTTCAAGCAAAATATAAGTTCCAATGATATTTGTTTGAATAAATGCTGATGAACTATTAATAGAACGATCTACATGACTCTCTGCTGCCAAATGTATTACTGCATCGGGCTGATGTTTATCGAAAACCTTTCTAAGTTTATCAAAATCACAAATATCCACTTGCTCAAAATAATAATTTGGATTTTCAATCTGTTGCTCTAAAGAATTTATATTAGCAGCGTAAGTTAATTTATCCACATTTACTACCGCACTTTTGGTTTTTTTCATAAGATAATGAATAAGATTAGAACCAATAAACCCCGCTCCACCCGTAATAAGAATTTTCATCATAAAAATAAAATTGTTTTCAGTAATTTTGTTTTAGCCATATCATAAATTAAAAGATAATCTTTTCAACCTAATCTTATTTAATCTCTATTTCAGATAAATCCACACAAACTACTTTGTTAATTTGGTTTTAGAGAGTATAATTCGTCCGTTTTTTATTTAAATCTATTACTCAAATAATTAGAGGAATTAATGGCTAAAGAAGATTGTATTGAGATGCAGGGAACAATTTTAGAAACCCTGCCTAACACTATGTTTCGTGTAGAACTAGAAAATGGTCACGTTTTAACCGCTCATATTTCAGGCAAAATGCGTAAAAATTACATCCGTATTTTAACAGGGGATAAAGTAACTGTCGAAATGACGCCTTATGACTTAAGTAAAGGTCGCATTATTTTCCGTAGCCGTTAATCAGTTTTAAACCTATTCGGCTATGAACTTCAGTAAAAAAGAGCGGTGTTAAAAACCGCTCTTTTACATTCTCGATTATGCGTAATACATTTCAAACTCTACTGGATGTGGAGTCATATTCAAACGTTCAACTTCTAAGCGTTTCATTGCAATAAATGTATCAATAAACTCTTTACTGAACACGCCACCTTGCACTAAAAACTCATAATCTTTTTCTAGGTTATCAAGAGCATCTTCTAAAGAACTTGATACTGCAGGAATATCTTTTAATTCTTCTGGAGGAAGATCATAGAGATTTTTATCCATTGCATCACCAGGATGAATTTTATTCACTATACCATCTAAACCAGCCATTAATAATGCTGAGAATGCTAAATATGGGTTCGCTGTTGGATCTGGAAAGCGAGCTTCAATACGAATCGCCTTAGGACTAGTAACCGCAGGAATTCGAATTGATGCTGAACGATTACTTGCAGAATATGCGAGCAATACAGGAGCTTCAAAACCAGGAACTAGACGTTTATATGAGTTAGTTGACGGGTTTGTAAAAGCATTCAACGCTTTTGCATGTTTAATAATACCGCCGATGTAATAAAGTGCAGTTTCAGAAAGTCCCGCATATTTATCACCTTGGAATAAATTTTTACCATCTTTACTCAATGACATATTACAGTGCATACCAGAACCATTGTCACCCACAATTGGTTTTGGCATAAAACAAGCTGTTTTACCATGTTCCGCTGCAACATTTTGTACAACGTATTTGTAAATTTGAGTTTCGTCTGCTTTTAGCGTTAACGTATTAAATTTACTTGCAATTTCATTTTGGCCTGCCGTTGCTACTTCATGATGATGAGCTTCAATTACTAAGCCCATTTCCTCGAGAAGTAAACACATTTCAGATCGAATGTCATGCCCAGTATCATTTGGTGCAACCGCACAATAACCACCTTTTTTCAATGAACGATAAGCATTGTTACCTTCTTCATATTTTTTATTGGTATTCCATGCAGCTTCAATATCGTCAACTACATATGAACAACCATTCATTGATGAGCCAAAACGCACATCATCAAACAAGAAGAACTCAGGCTCTGGACCAAAAAATGCTTGATCGGCAATACCTGTTGAACGCATGTAGTTTTCTGCACGCAATGCAATTGAACGAGGATCACGATCGTAATTTTGCATTGTACTTGGTTCATAAACACTACAGCGAATAGAAAGCGTAGGAATTTGTGCAAAAGGATCAACAACCGCAGTCTCAGCAATTGGCATTAATAACATATCTGCCTTATTGATAGCCTTCCAACCTTCAACAGAAGAACCATCAAACATTTTCCCATCTTCAAATAAATCTTCATCGACAAGACTTACTGGCAAAGAAACACCATGTTCCTTTCCTTTTATATTAGTAAAACGAAGGAGTACAAATTTAATGTTGTTTTCTTCAATTAATTTAAACACATTAGCAATAGCACTTGCATTTGGCATAAGATAATCCTCTGAATTTAGTTGTTAGAATAAATGATGTTGTGTATTATAAATCACTTTCTAAAAATAGCATATCATTTATAAAACACAAGCATTTATTGAAAAAATATAAAAATTTATTAAATAATTAAAAAAATATCTAAAATAATTGATTTTAATTTGAAAATAAATAAAAAACACTATTATCACTCTATAGCCTATACAATAATTCTGTTTGTAATACTCCTTTCTATTATTTAATAGCCCAATAAAAGAAAAAGTTGTATAATCCTTGCCCTTTAGGCAATCTCTTTACTGAGTATTTGTTTTAACGACTATTTTAATAATGAGCTAAGAATTTCCAAATGACAAATAAAATTGATATTAATAAATTGCGTAATATTGCAATTATCGCCCACGTTGACCATGGTAAAACTACGCTTGTAGATAAACTTTTACAACAATCAGGTACTTTAGAGTCTAGTCGGACTGATACTGACGAACGAGTAATGGATTCAAATGATCTTGAAAAAGAACGTGGTATTACTATTTTAGCTAAAAATACAGCAATAAATTGGAACGATTATCGTATCAATATTGTAGATACTCCAGGACATGCTGATTTTGGTGGAGAAGTTGAGCGTGTACTTTCCATGGTTGATAGCGTATTGCTCGTAGTTGATGCTTTTGATGGTCCAATGCCACAAACTCGTTTTGTAACTCAAAAAGCTTTTGCACATGGCTTAAAACCTATTGTAGTAATAAATAAAGTAGATCGACCTGGAGCAAGACCTGATTGGGTAGTAGATCAAGTGTTTGATTTATTTGTAAATTTAGGAGCAACAGACGAGCAACTTGATTTTCCAATTATTTATGCTTCAGCATTAAATGGCGTGGCTGGTTTAGAACATGAAGAATTAGCTGCAGATATGACACCGCTCTTTGAAGCAATTGTAAAGCATGTTGAACCGCCAAAAGTAGAATTAGATGCTCCTTTCCAAATGCAAATTTCTCAATTAGATTATAATAACTACGTGGGAGTGATTGGTATTGGGCGGATCAAACGAGGCACAGTAAAACCAAATCAAACAGTTACTATAATCGATAGTGAGGGAAAATCTCGCAATGGTAAAATTGGTCAAGTGTTAGGGCATTTAGGATTACAAAGATACGAAGAAGATATTGCACAAGCAGGTGATATTGTAGCAGTCACTGGCTTAGGAGAATTGAATATTTCTGATACAATTTGTGATATTAATACTCCTGAAGCACTGCCAGCTTTAAGTGTTGATGAACCAACTGTAACAATGTTCTTCTGTGTCAATACTTCGCCATTCTGTGGAAAAGAAGGTAAATTCGTCACCTCACGCCAAATTTTAGAACGTCTAAATAAAGAGTTAGTACATAATGTTGCACTGCGTGTGGAAGAAACTCAGAATCCTGACGAGTTTCGAGTATCAGGGCGTGGTGAGTTACACCTTTCCGTTTTAATCGAAAACATGAGACGTGAAGGCTATGAATTAGCTGTATCTCGCCCAAAAGTAATCTTCAGAGAAGAGAATGGACACAAGCAAGAACCATTCGAACAAGTCACTATTGACATTGAAGAACAGCATCAAGGTGCAGTAATGGAAGCTCTCGGAATTCGCAAGGGTGAAGTCCGTGATATGATTCCTGATGGCAAAGGACGCACCCGTTTAGAATACATTATTCCAAGCCGTGGATTGATTGGTTTCCGCAATGAATTTATGACTATGACTTCAGGAACAGGTTTATTATATTCTACTTTCAGTCATTATGATGATATTAAAGCTGGTGAAATTGGTCAGCGTAAAAATGGTGTGCTTATTTCCAATGCAACAGGTAAAGCTTTAGCTTATGCACTATGGGGACTACAAGAACGCGGTAAACTAATGATTGACCATGGTGTAGAGGTATATGAAGGACAGATTATCGGTATTCACAGTCGTTCAAACGATCTAACTGTAAATTGTTTGCAAGGTAAAAAGCTGACTAATATGCGAGCATCTGGAAAAGATGATGCTATAGCCTTAACTACACCAGTAAAATTCTCTCTTGAACAGGCGATTGAATTCATCGATGATGATGAATTAGTTGAAGTTACCCCAATATCGGTAAGAATCCGTAAAAAACTACTAACAGAAACTGATCGTAAACGGGCTAACCGTACTACAACCAGTACTAGCACACGCTAATAGAAATAATTTATACATAAAAAGAGCGTTTAAAGTAAACGCTCTTTTATTAATGTAATCATTTAGTTACCAATTTAAACATGATAATTTAATCTACTTTTTTGGTTTCGCTTGCTCCAAATCAGCTAAAGCCTCTCTCGCTGCATTTATACTTTTCTCAATTAGGGGAATTCTACTATCATTCTCAGGAAGTAAACGGAGCATCATTGCCCAACTAACGGCAGCCATCTTATATTCTCCTTTTTCAAAATATTGAAACGCTAGCAAGCTCAACGCTTCTATATTAGTGTGATCTTTTCGCAATACTTCCTTAAGTAAATTTTGCCCTTGGTTTTTGTCCATATCATTTTGTGAAAACATCAAAACTCGAGCAAAGGCAAGCTTATATGTCACATTTTCAGGATCAAGTGCGGTTGCTTTAGCATAACTGTCATGAGCTAATTGTCCCTTTTGTAAAGCCATTGCTAATTGCCCAAGTGTCCACCAATCCTCTGCACTATTAGGGTGTTTTTGCAACTTAAAACGTAATGCTACGGTGAATTGTTGTAGTTCTATTTCAGTCAAAGGTTTGCTCTGCTCTTCCTGCATTTTAGTGTAAAAGTGCGGTAGTTTTTGGTAATTTTCTTCTAAAACCTTTTCCATCTGCCAATTACCAATCGGTAGATAACTTAACATTGCTATGATAAATAAAAATAATGTAGCGGAAATAAACCAAATTTTACTAAAGTTATTCGCTTTTGTAAGTCTAGAACTATCTTCTGTAATATCTTGTAAAAGTGTTTTTTGCAATTCCGTTTTTAGTTGTGTTGAATTTTCTAACAATCCTCGTTTTTCATCATCATCTATTTCTTGCAATCTGTTAAAATAAAGTGCTTTATTTAGATCATCACGAGTCTTATGATTGATATTTCCCCATTTCTGGCATAACAAAGGATAAAAACAAATTAATGCCGTAATGAAAGTCAACAACAAACTGATTACCCAAAAGTTCATTTTTTAATCCCTTTTATTTCCTGATTGTAATAAAAAATTTAAACGAGTTTTTTCATCATCTGTTAATTCATCGTTAATTTTAACCGCACTTGGACTTAAAAACTCCTTTCTCGCTTGCGACTTTCGACCAAAAATTACAAGAAATCCAATTAAAACTAATAGAATAGGGGCAAGCCAAAGAATAATAGTCGCAATAGTAATAGGTGGATCATAAGTCACAAAATATCCATATCGTTCTACCATATACTTTACAATATCTTCTTTACTTTTACCCTGTTGTAGCAGTTCAAATACTTTCGCTCGCATATCTACTGCTATAGTAGCGTTAGAATCAGCAATATTGTTATTTTGGCATTGTGGGCAACGCAGTTCCTGAGTAAGAGAATGATAATCTTTTTCTTGTTGAATAGAGCTAAAATTTAGTGCCTCAATCGCTGCAAAAGCAGAACAATTTAATAAAATAAATATAAGAGCAGTTATAAAATAGCGAATTTTTAACATTAGTTTTGCTCCATCAACTGGTGATAAATAGGATATAATGTTTGCTGCCAAACTTTAGAATTAATATCTCCTGTATGACGATAGTGAATTACACCTTTGCTATCAATGATAAAAGTTTCTGGTGCTCCGTATACACCAAGATCTAGACCAAGAGTCCCTCGTTGATCTTTCAATACTACTTGGTACGGATTTCCAAGTTCTTTCAACCACTTCAATGCCTTATCAGTATCATCTTTATAATCAATACCAATGATAGTAATCCCTTGTTTAGCAAGCTGATTTAAATACTGATGCTCTGCATAACAAGTTGGACACCAAGTTGCCCATACATTCAATAAAATTGGTTTACCTTGCTTGAACAACATTTGATCATAAGGTTTATTTTCTAAACTAAGTGCGGTAGAAATTGGCACAGTTTTTCCAACTAAAGCACTTTCTAATTTTTTAGGATCATCACCTTCAGCGTTTCTCATAAGCTGAATAAAAACAATCAGCACAATTATAAAGAATACTACAAGTGGTATATAAAGCTTTTTATTTTCTTTATTTTTCATTTAACTAGCCTGTTTCATTAATGCTGAAAAACGATAACGGCGATCAAAGATACAGAGTAATCCACCTAATGACATAAACAAACCTCCAAGCCAAATCCAACGGATAAAAGGTTTATAATATAAACGTAACGCCCAAGCACCACTACTTAAGCTTTCGCCTAATGCTACATAAAGATCACGAGAAAACCCCCAGTCAATCGCAGCTTCAGTCATTGACATTTTACTTACTTTATAAAAACGTTTTTCTGCAAAGAGAGTCGTTTCGTACTTGCCATTTTTACTTATATCTATTTTAGCCTTACCACCTAAATAATTTGCACCATTAGCTTCTTGAATCCCTTGGAAAGTAAACTCATAATTAGCAACTTTTACACTATCTCCTACATTCATTCGTACATCACGCTCAACACTATAGTTTTGACTAAAAGCAATACCCCATACTGTCATCGCAACTCCTAGATGAGCTAATACCATTCCCCAATGAGAGCGAGAAAGCTTAGTCAATCCAACCCAAAAACTCGAACGTTGTGTCGCTCGATACTGTAATTCATACAATGCTAGTGCTGTAATAATAACTGACATCATTACTCCAAGAACCGAACTTAGAGTCACTTTATCTTGCAAATAATAAGGTAAAGTAAAGCCTAATATTAGCATGATAACTAAACTGAAAATGACAGGTTTACGAATAGCAGAAAATTGATCTCGTCGCCATTTGACTAAAGGTCCAATACCAAGCAATAAGGCAAATGGGATCATAATAAATAAAAACATTTGATCAAAAAATGGTGCACCAATAGAAATTGTGCCTAATCCTAATTCTTTGTGAACAAGAGGCAATAACGTACCCAAAAATACAACGCAAAGTGCGGTCATTAACAAAATATTATTAAGTAATAACATCGATTCTCTTGAATAACGTTCTGCATTATCTCTTGAGCGAATTTGGTTACCTTTGTAAGCGTATAAAAGAAGTGAGCCTCCAATTACTACAACTAAATAAAGTAAAATGTACAAGCCTCGTGTCGGCTCGGATGCAAATGCATGAACAGAAACCAAAATTCCTGATCTGACTAAAAATGTTCCCAATAAGCAAAGAGAAAAAGCAAGGATTGCAAGCAACACTGTCCATGCCTTAAATGAACCTCGTTTCTCAGTTACCGCAAGTGAATGTAACAAGGCTGTACCAGCAATCCAAGGCATCAACGATGCATTTTCTACGGGGTCCCAAAACCACCAGCCCCCCCAGCCAAGTTCATAATATGCCCACCAAGATCCCAATACAATGCCTAAAGTTAAAAATACCCAAGCCCCCATTGTCCAAGGTCTTGACCATCTAGCCCAAGCGGTATCAAGCTTACCACTCATTAACGAAGCAATAGAAAAAGCAAAAGCAACAGAAAATCCGACATAGCCCATATACAACAACGGAGGATGGAAAATAAGACCTATATCTTGTAACAATGGATTTAACTCTCTGCCATCTACTGGAAAATCGGGAAAAGTGCGAGCAAAAGGATTTGAGGTAAACAAAACAAAAATTAAGAAACCAATCGAAATAATTCCCATAACGCCCAATACACGTGCAACTGCTTCCTGAGGCAAAGATCTACTAAACCGAGCCACAGCTACACTCCATAATGCGAGTAACCAAATCCATAATAGCAACGAGCCTTCGTGCGCTCCCCAGACAGCAGATAGACGGTATTGCAATGGTAATGTGGTATTTGAGTTATTCACTACATATTGTACAGAAAAATCATTTGTAGCAAATAAGTAAAATAGAGAGAAAAAAGAAACAGTTAGCGTAAAAAACAAACCATAAGTCATTGGACGAGCCAACAACATCAATGACAAATTACCTTTAGTTGCTCCCCACAAAGGCAATATCGCTAACAACAAAGCAATAGCAAAACTTAATGCTAAAGAATAATTACCCAATTCAGCGATCATTTACGCCCTCTTTCTTTGCTTGGCGATCCTTGTCACTCTCACTTTTCAAATCAGACACCCCCATCGGCTTATGTACTTTTTGCATTTGAGCATCTAATTCAGGCGGAACATAGTTTTCATCATGTTTAGCCAATACTTCCGTAGCTTGTAAAAGCGTTGGTTCAGTTAAAATCCCCTGTGCTACAATACCTTGCCCTTCTCGGAATAAGTCAGGCAAAATTCCTTCGTATTCAACAGTGATCGCTGGTCCTATATCATTTAAATCAAACCGCACTTTAAGGCTTTTTGGATCACGATAAACGGATCCTTCCACGACCATCCCTCCGACTCGAATACGTTGCCCAACATGAGGTTTAGTATTAGTGTCATTATGTTTTCCGTACAATACCTCCGATGGCGTATAAAACAAATCCATATTCTGCCCTAATGCATAAAGTACTAAACCAGTCACTACGGATACACTGAAAACAACAAAGATAATAATAGATAATCTATGTTTACGTCTTGGGTTCATAGCGAACCTCTCTGAGTATCTACAGCTTGACGACGCTGTTCACGTTCTAGATCCCGCTTAATTTCTTTAAATAATATTTTTTTTGCCAGCATACTTTTTACAATCAGCATCATAACCACAACAAAAGAAATCCCATAAGATAGCCACACATAAAAACTGTAGCCTCCCATATTTAAAAATTCACTCCAAGACTGGAAAAACATCAATTTTCTCCCCAATATAAATCAATTAAAATCAGTCTATAATACTGGAATAGCTGTTTAAAACTATTAAAAAATCTCTATTTCTGCTATTCGCTTGCTCTAAATCAAAAGAATATTCAATTTCTTAATAACAAACCGCACCATGCATAGCAATGTTTTTGGTTTGACTCAACTGAGTTATTTTATCAAACTTCTAACCCAAGTTCGTTTACGATCTTCTTTCAATAACTCCACGCGATAACGCACTAGCGTTAACCAAATGTAGAGTGTCATAAAACCAAAAATACACAAAATCAATGGGATCAACATCGGTGTCGCAATAGAAGGCTTTTCAAATTTAGTTATACTTGCACCTTGATGTAAAGTATTCCACCACTCTACTGAAAAGTGAATAATCGGTAAATTCACTACTCCTACAATACACAAAATTCCCGCTGCTTTTGCTCCTATTGCACGATCTTGAAATGCTGTGTAGAGTGCCATAACCCCTAAATAAAGAAAGAATAATATCAGCTCAGCGGTTAACCGAGCATCCCACACCCACCAAGTTCCCCACATGGGCTTACCCCAAATAGCTCCTGTAACTAATGCAAGAAAAGTAAACACCGCTCCAATAGGAAGCATTGCAACCATCGCTAAATGAGCTTGCTTAATTTGCCAAACAAGTGCAATTATTGCTGCGATCGCCATCGAACCATACACGCCCATAGACCAAATTGCAGTTGGCACGTGTATATACATAATACGAAAACTGTTACCTTGTTGATAATCTGCGGGAGCATAAGCTAACCCCCATACAACCCCAACACAAAGTAGGATAATAGTAACCACTGCAAAAAAAGGGATAAATTTACCACAAATACGATATTGCGTTTCTGCTTTCGCATAAGGGTGAAGCCATTTCCACATAATTAAACTTCCTTTAAAATCAGATAAATAAAAATATGATTATTGATCTAAACTAATTCGTAATGCCACAGCCACTGCAAAAGGTGATAAGGTAATTGCAGATACCAAAAAAGCGGCCAATATTGCTAATTGTCCATTGTAAGGTGAACTTAAACTAGCAGCATCCAATACTGATGCTGCAAAAATTAGCACTGGGATAAACAATGGTAATACTAATAAACTTAGCAATACTCCACCTTTACGTAATCCTACTGTCAATCCAACACCAATTGCACCAAGACAACTCAGTACAGGAGTGCCAAGTAACATTGTAAGCACTAACGCCCACCAAATTGAAAACTCCAAAGACAATAACAAACCAGCAATAGGTGACAACAAAATCAATGGCAAACCAGTCAGAAACCAATGAGCAATAATCTTTGCTAACGCAGTCATCACTAAGGGTTGAGCCGTCAACATTAATTGTTCTAAAGAACCGTCAACAAAATCATCACGAAATAGTCGTTCAAATGATAATAATGATGATAGCAACACTGC
Source organism: Seminibacterium arietis (assembly GCF_042675725.1). NCBI lineage: Bacteria > Pseudomonadati > Pseudomonadota > Gammaproteobacteria > Pasteurellales > Pasteurellaceae > Seminibacterium > Seminibacterium arietis. The sequence goes on along the minus strand of NZ_JBHTJN010000026.1, from coordinate 28,685 downwards.
TACCCAAGCGATGCCAGGTGCAATTTTTGCTAACAATTTAGGGTCGGGTCCAATCACTAAAGGGAATAAAGTTAGCACAATCAGAAAAAACCATAGCGGATTTAAAATTTCTGCTTTCTTGCGAAAAGCTATTTTCAACTCTCGTTTAATAATTTCTAAAAAGATCACCACTAATTCCCTAAAAATTTATAATTTTCCAACCGCACTTTTTGTAAAATTTCACTTGGTACTTCTTGGTGACTAGTTAAAATTACTATTCCACCTTTTGCTACATGTTGTTCAAAAAGAGAAGTCAACACCTCAACACCCTGCTTATCAATCGCAGTAAATGGTTCATCTAAAATCCATAGCGGAGCTTGTGAAATCCATAATCGGGCCAATGCTATACGTTTTTGCTGACCCGCAGATAATTGGGCTGTAGGCAAATCTTCACGTCCAAGCAAACCTACGATCTGTAATATATCCCATAATACTTCCGCCCCCTGCTGACAAGCTCCTACTTTTTGATAGAAATACAAATTTTCCCATGCTGTCAATTCGGGTTTAATACCAGCTTGATGTCCTAGGTACAGCAAACTATTTTGATACTCTTCTCTATTTCTGCGAATATCTATATTATTCCACCGCACTTTCCCTACAAAAGGCGAAGATAAGCCAGCCAAAATACGTAAAAGACTCGTTTTACCTATACCATTATGCCCCTCAATTTGCACAAAATCACCGCTCTTCCAACAAAAGTCAAGATCTGCGAAAAGCATTTTATCGCCTCTCTGGCAAGCTAGTTGTTCTAATTGCAATTGATTATGATTGGTTATTAACATAAAGCATCGTAAGTAAAAAAGATTGATAAGAATTTTAGCACAAAAAGAGCAAATAAAAAGATAAAACCAAGAGAAAGTAATACCTCTTAAGAAGTAATCAAGCAACTTATTGATGTAACGCAAATAAAAAATCAAAACGGAATCATTTCATTATATTTTATATTCACTACAAATTTACAACTCACTTCGAATATTTTCTCAACTTCTTAATCTTAAATATAATAATTATGTCATTGCTCATTTTATTATCTCTATTAAAATCCTCAAAATACAAGATAAAAAAACAACCAAGATACATTACTCGGAATATAAAACCGAATAACGCCATAAAAACAGATAATTAAACCAATCAAGAAGATCAAACATGCCAATTAACAAAATAAGACACTAATTTTATATTGACAACTATTTTTTTATCTGTAGTATAGATTTCACTTTAACCAAAAAAGATTTTACTATGTTTAACCAAGTTTTATTACTCAACCTCTTCCTACTCACAGATGACTGTGCGGATGGGTTATGGCTGAAATAAAGTTAAACAACCAAATTTTAAACCCGCACTAAGATGCGGGTTTTTTCATATAAATTTAGGACAAAACTCCATATTTTAGTGTAATGTTCACAAATAGAAGGACACCCTATGAAAGACAAAATCATTATTTTTGATACTACGTTGAGAGATGGCGAACAAGCATTAAAAGCTAGTTTGAGCGTAAAAGAAAAATTACAAATCGCTTTTGCTTTAGAACGATTAGGGGTCGATGTAATGGAAGTGGGATTCCCTGTTTCTTCTGCAGGAGATTTTGAATCAGTACAAACCATTGCCCGTCATATAAAACATAGCCGAGTTTGTGCGTTAAGTCGTGCTATAGAACAAGATATAGATATAGCTGCAGAAGCTTTAAAAGTAGCTGAGTGTTTTCGAATTCACACGTTTATCGCTACTTCGGCATTACATGTTGAAACCAAATTACGTCGATCCTTCGAAGATGTAATAAAAATGGCTATCAATGCAGTAAAACATGCTAGACGCTATACTGACGATGTAGAGTTCTCTTGTGAAGATGCAGGTCGCACGGGTATTGACAACATTTGTCGCATCGTGGAATCTGCTATTGAAGCTGGTGCGACTACAGTCAATATTCCAGATACTGTGGGTTACTGTTTGCCAACCGAATATGGCAATATTATTGCCAACGTGATGAATCGTGTGCCAAATATTGACAAGGCTGTTATCTCCGTACACTGTCATAATGATTTAGGGATGGCTACCGCTAATTCATTAACTGCTGTACAAAATGGTGCAAGACAAATTGAGTGTACTGTAAATGGTATTGGTGAACGTGCAGGGAATACTGCATTAGAGGAAGTCGTTATGGCAATTAAAACTCGTCAAGCATTATTTAATGCAGATACTCGCATCAACACTCAAGAAATTCATCGTGTAAGCCAAATGGTAAGTCAATTGTGCAATATGCCAATTCAGCCCAATAAGGCTATTGTAGGAACAAACGCCTTTGCCCATTCTTCTGGAATTCACCAAGATGGCATGGTAAAAAATAAAAACACTTATGAAATTATGTCTCCTGAAACTATTGGTCTAAAAAAAGAAAAACTAAACTTAACTGCACGTTCTGGTCGAGCGGCAGTAAAAAATCACATGGAAATGATGGGTTATCAGGAAAACGAATATGATTTAGATAAATTATACTCTGCATTCTTAAAGTTAGCCGATAAAAAAGGACAGGTTTTCGATTATGACTTAGAAGCTCTTGCTTTTATTGGTATGCAACAAGGTGATGAAGATCGTTTACATTTAGATGTCATCACTTCGCAGACTATAAGCAATTTACCTGCCTCTGCATTTGTACAAGTAGAATTGGATGGTAACAAAATTAGTCAGGTATCTAATGGTGGTAATGGTCCCGTTGATGCAGTATTCAATGCAATTTTAAAAATTACAAAAATTGATTTAAAAATACTAAACTATAATTTGACCGCTAAAGGAGAAGGAGCTGAAGCACTGGGACAAGTAGATATTGTGGTAGAACATGAAGGTCGCCGCTTTCATGGAGTAGGACTAGCTACAGATATTGTGGAGTCTTCGGCTCGAGCGTTAATTCATGCTATCAACGCAATTTATCGTTCTCACAAAGTGGCAAATTTAAAATCAAATAAAATTTCACATTAAAGGAAAAAATCATGCAAATTTATAACGTAGCTGTGTTAAGCGGTGATGGAATTGGTCCTGAAATTATGGCACAAGCTTTGAAAGTATTAGACGTAGTTCAACAAAAGCATAATTTTAAATTAAACTACCGCACTTTTGATGTGGGCGGGATTGCAATTGATCATTACAATGAACCATTACCAGCGGAAACGCTAAGAGGGTGTGAGGAAAGTGACGCAATTTTATTTGGCTCGGTAGGAGGTCCAAAATGGGAACACTTACCGCCAGATCTACAACCTGAACGTGGGGCATTATTACCATTACGTAAACATTTTTCTTTATTCTGTAATTTACGACCAGCAACTTTATATCAGGGTTTGGAAGAACTCTGTCCATTACGTGCAGATATTGCAGCTAAAGGCTTCGATATGATTACTGTACGTGAATTAACGGGGGGAATCTATTTTGGTCAACCTAAAGGTCGTGAAGGAACAGGTAGAAATGAAAAAGCATATGATACTGAAATTTATCATCGCTATGAAATTGAGCGTATTGCTAAAGTTGCTTTCGACACAGCAATGAAGCGTTCGAAGCATGTTACTTCTATAGATAAAGCTAATGTATTAATGAGTTCAGTTTTATGGCGTGAGACAGTTAATGAAGTAGCTAAACAATATCCTGAAGTTAAATTAGATCATATTTATATTGACAATGCCACTATGCAGCTTATCAAACAGCCTGAATTTTTTGATGTGCTACTTTGTTCAAATATTTTTGGCGATATTATTTCCGATGAATGTGCAATGATTACTGGTTCAATGGGAATGCTACCTTCAGCTAGTTTAAATGAGTCTGGTTTTGGTTTATATGAACCTGCTGGTGGTTCAGCACCTGATATCGCAGGGAAAGGAATCGCTAATCCAATTGCACAAATCTTATCCGCAGCTATGATGTTGCGTTACAGTTTCAATTTAAACGATGCGGCAGCTTCTATTGAAAGTGCGGTTAAAAAAGTGCTAGCTCAAGGTCATCGCACAGCAGACTTAGTAACAGAAAGAAAACCTATCTCAACATCTGAAATGGGTGACTTAATCGCTAAAGAAATATGATCACAGTTGTGCGGTAATTTTTCTATTTTTAAACCGCACTTTTAGATAATTTATTGAATTTAATGAGATAATTATGAAAAAAACACTCTACGAAAAATTATTTGATAGCCATATTGTATATGAAGGTGAAGGCGAAACCCCTATTTTGTATATTAATCGACATTTAATTCATGAAGTCACCAGTCCACAAGCATTTGATGGTTTACGTGTTGCAAATCGCCAAGTCCGCCAAGTAAATAAAACTTTTGGCACAATGGATCATAGCATTTCAACTCAAATTCGTGATGTTAACAAATTACAAGGACAAGCCAAAATTCAAGTCAAAGAGCTAGAAAAAAACTGTAAATCCACTGGCATTTCTTTATTTGACATGAATAGTAAGCAGCAAGGAATTGTTCATGTGATGGGACCAGAACAAGGCCTAACTTTACCTGGTATGACTATCGTTTGTGGTGATTCTCATACAGCCACTCATGGTGCATTTGGTGCATTAGCATTCGGTATTGGTACATCAGAAGTAGAACACGTATTAGCAACTCAAACGTTAAAACAAAGTCGTGCCAAAAATATGAAAATTGAGGTTAGAGGGAAAGTCAGTGCGGGAATCACAGCAAAAGACATTGTATTAGCGATCATTGGTAAAACAACAATGGCGGGTGGCACTGGGCATGTAGTAGAGTTTTGTGGTGAAGCTATTCGAGATCTTTCAATGGAAGGACGAATGACTATATGTAATATGGCTATCGAACTAGGTGCGAAAGCAGGTTTAATCGCTCCTGATGAAACAACATTTGAATATTTAAAAGATCGCCCTTACGCTCCTAAGGGAAAAGATTGGGAAAGTGCGGTTGAATATTGGAAAACTTTAAAAACAGATGAAGGGGCAAAATTTGATTCAGTCATAGTTTTAGATGCTAAAGATATTTCACCACAAGTTACTTGGGGGACGAACCCAGGACAAGTAATTGGTATTGATCAACGTGTCCCAAATCCTGCGGAAATAGTAGATCCTATAGTGCGAGCTTCCGCAGAAAAAGCTTTAGCTTATATTGGGTTAGAAGCAAATACAGATTTAACTCAAGTCCCTGTAGATCAAGTTTTTATCGGTTCTTGCACTAACTCACGTATCGAAGATTTACGCATAGCAGCAACAATAATGAAAGGTCAAAAAATAGCAAGTAATGTAAAACGTGTATTAGTTGTCCCAGGATCGGGCTTAGTAAAAGAACAAGCAGAAAAAGAAGGATTAGATAAAATTTTCATTGAAGCAGGTGCAGAATGGCGTAATCCTGGATGTTCTATGTGTTTGGGAATGAATGACGATCGTTTAGGAGAATGGGAACGATGTGCTTCAACTAGTAATCGTAATTTTGAAGGTCGTCAAGGTCGTAATGGTCGCACTCATTTAGTCAGTCCAGCAATGGCTGCGGCGGCAGCTGTATTTGGTAGATTTGTTGATATTCGCCAGCTAAAATTAAATTAAGGAGCAAAAATGATAGGTTTTAAACAGATTTCGGGGCGAGTCGTTCCTCTTGATGTAGCAAATGTAGATACTGATGCAATTATTCCAAAACAATTTCTGCAATCGATCACTCGCGTAGGATTTGGCAAACATTTATTCCATGAATGGCGATATCTTGATGCAGAAGGCACTAAACCAAACCCTGAATTCGTTCTAAATTTTCCACAATATCAAGGAGCAAAAATCCTACTAACACGTAAAAATTTTGGTTGTGGTTCATCACGTGAGCATGCTCCTTGGGCATTAGCCGATTATGGTTTCAAAGCAATGATTGCTCCTAGTTTTGCAGATATTTTTTATAACAATAGCTTAAATAATCATATGTTGCCAATTTGTTTAAGTGAAGAGCAAGTAGATGAGATTTTTCATTGGGTATGGCATCATCAAGAAAAAGAAATTCATGTAAATTTAGAAGCTCAAACGGTTACAACAGGTAAAAAAGTATACGATTTTGAATTGGATCCATTTCGTCGTCATTGTTTACTTAACGGATTAGATAGCATTGGGTTAACATTACAGCATGAAGATAAAATTGCTGCCTATGAAAATAACATTCCGAAATTCCTTAAATAATAGAGATTCAAACTGCATTTATGGGGTAGTAACAATATTTGCATAAAGTAAAAGAAAAATTTGGGTCGGAAAAAGTTAGGTGAGGGCTTGTGGTTATTGGGTTTGTTGAGGTTGGGGCGTTGGTTTTATGCAAAATAGGGAAATGAGCAGGAATGGTAAAAAATGGGTAAAAATTGGATTATTTTTTGCATAAAAGTGATCAGGGTTTAGATGGTTTTTAAAAGATTTTTAAAACAGGTTTAAAACTCTAAAAATGGTAGTAAAAACTAGGCAAGGCGATTTCAGGTGAAATCGCCTTTATTTTTTGGGGGGAAATCTTGTGGTTTTGGTGCGTTTAGGTGAAATCTGACTTATTTTTGTGAGGGATTATGCCTAAAAATCACGATAGCCACGCACTACTTGCCCAATAACGATAAGGCTATTTGCTTCTTCAGCTTCTAGCTTTAATGGGCGGTATGTTGGGTTATCGCTAATTAACTCTACCCCATCATAGGTTAACTGCACTTTTTTCACTAGCATTGACCCATCATTATTTAAAACAAATATTTTCCCATCAACTAAATTACGTTTAGAGCGATCCACAATGATTTCTTCACCATCTTTTAAGGTTGGATACATACTTTCACCGCTCACCAAAAAACATTGCACAGTTTTCAGCCTTTAAGTGCTTTGTTTGTAGCCAAACAAGTTCTACTTTTATCATCTGTGAGAACTACACAGTAAATTTATTTAACTGTGTAGTTAGTACCAATTTTTTATAAAGTAAACAGAATACATAAAAGAACAATATAATCAATGTGTTATAAATTTTAGGCGTTTTTTTTCGGATTTCTTTTTGTGTAGTCTAATAACTCTTTTTCTGTGTATTCAGCTAAACGCATATTAGCGATTGAATGCTTACAACACATTTTGGCTGTTTCGGAGATTAACTGCTTACCTTGAGTATCACTTCTTCTAAAATTTGCCAGTAACTTTATTTCATCCATATTCAGTAAAACTGGATTTATTGCATCAGAAGGCGTGATTAGTGAAGGGTTAATTGTGGCAGAATAATCATCCATATCTATTTCAGTTGCTTTATCTTTAATGGCGTTCACAAGATCCTCATTATTAGCATTATTTGGTTCTCTAATCCCAGATAGAATGTAATTGATATCCAGTTTTAAATCTGGACGCTCAAGCTCTAATAGTCTTAAGGCATTTTCAGGAAATACACCTCTACGCTTTCTTTCAGCAAAGGCACTTTTTGACATTTTTAAAAGTTCAGCCACCTCTTTATCCATCGTTAATGATAGTTCAGTTTTTAATCGATTGGCGATGTCTGTGAAATTTTTCATAAAAAACCTCTTGAAATTCATAAAAATCATATTTAATATGAACTCAGTACACAATAATGAACTTTATGATTTCATATTAATTCGTATTGTTCTTATTCTAGTTCAAAATATGTTTTTAGTCCATAGAGGAGTTTATATGAAAAAAAGAACGAGAGATGAAGCTAAAAATTGGTTCAGAGAAATGAATGTAACGCAATCTGAATGGGGGCGAAGAAATGGTTATAGCTCTAATGAAATTAGCCGAGTATTGACGGGAAAATCAAAATGCCTTTATGGAAGAGAACGAGAAATTGCTATTAAACTCAATATAGCTTTAGAAAGTTAGAGGTTCATATGTGTGAACTAAAGCCATACTATTCTGCTCAAGAGTTAATAGGTTTACAGCTAGTAATCTTACCAACGACCAAAAAAGCAGTAATAGACAAAGCCAAACGCGAAAATTGGCAATCTCGTAAACGTGTTGGTCGTGGCGGTGGTGTTGAATACGCCCTTTCCTCTCTCCCTCAAGAGGTGCAAGAGGAAATCAGAGATAAATTTGCGACCTCGGTTGTGGCGGGCAAGCCTAAAAAGTTGCCAGTGTTGAAATCGGTCGTGTTGGAAGACCTCACCGAAAAACAACGCCAAGCGGCAGATGCAAGAATGACGTTAGTGGCTTATATCTTGCAGTTGGAGCAAGCACAACCTCGTTATAAAGCGGTGAAGTTTTTTTGCCAGCAGGCGAAACAAAATTTGTTATCACCTGAATTAATGGCATTAGTGGCTAAGGCGAATAACAAAAAAGGTGAAAGCCGTGTGATTGGTGAACGCACCTTAAATCAATGGGTGTTGGATTATGAAAAAGCGAGCACCCCAGAAGAACGTTTAAAAGCTCTTGCCCCTATGCAACGGGTGGCAAAAAAGGCAGAAGACATTTCGTGGTTGCCTGATTTTCTAGCGGAATACCGCCAAACCAATGGCATTAATGTGGCAGAAGCCTATGGGTATTTTGCTCAACATTGGCGAGAGCGTTTTGAGGATCAACCCTTAATGCTTGAGATGTTGCCAAGTCTTAATCGTGTCAGAAGAGCGTTAGCCAAATTGCCTCGCCATATTAAAGAAATTGGGCGTAAAACGGGGTCAGAGCTTCGGGCATTAAACACTTATGTGAAGCGGGATTGGTCGAAATTGTTGGTAAATGACATCTGGGTAGGCGATGGACACAGTATGAAAATGAAAGTGGCTCACCCTGATAGCGGTCGCCCTTTTATCCCTGAAATCACGCTGATTATGGACGCCCCTTGTCGTTACATTGTGGGGTGGTCGGCAAGTCTGTCAGAAAACGCCCTGGCGGTGGCAGACGCACTGCGAAACGGCATTGAACAGCACGGTATCCCCGCGATTTATTATTCAGATAACGGGGGCGGTGAGAAAAACTGGATGCTTGATGGGGATATTACAGGGATGTTGCCCCGCTTAAGTATCAATCACCAAACAGGGATACCGGGCAACCCACAAGGGCGTGGGATTATTGAGCGGGTACACCAAACGATTTTATACCGCATTGCGCGCCAATTTGAAACTTATCACGGCAGCGGTGCAGATAGGGAAACGGTGAGAAATGTTAGCACGGGCGTGGTATCTCTTGAAAAAGCGTTGCGAAAAGGCACCGCACTTGAAGATTTAACCCCGAAACAACGCGGGGCGATGGGTAAGTTACCCAGTTGGAATCAGTTTTTAGATGCGGTGCAAGCGGGCATAGACTGGTACAACAACGAGCATAAACACAGTGAAATCGGCAATGTTACCCCCGCAGCCAAACGCCGTGAATTAATGGCAAAAACGAATGAAGAAAACTTGGTTTACCTCACCCAAGTTGAAGCACGGGATCTGTTCCGCCCAGCGGTAGAGCGTACACCAGAGCGAGGTTGGGTGCGGTTGTTTAATAACTTTTACTTTAGTGCGAAGTTGTTAGAGGTAGATAGAGAAAAAGTGCAGGTGGCATTTGATATTCACGACCCAAGCCGTGTGATTATTCGCAGGCTAGATGGGGTGTTTGTCTGTTATGCAGAGCTTGATGGCAATAAGCGTGATGCGTTCCCGATGAGTTTTGTGGAGAAAACAAGAAAAGAGCGTCATCAACGCCGAATGAAGCTAAAACAAGAGCAACTTGATGAAATTAATGCGGAACTCAACCCCGTGCTTACCATTGAACACAAAGAAAGTGCGGATTGGTTACATCAGTTACGCATAAATAAACAAAATGAATGGGAGGAAGACGCGGAAGAAATTGCGGTTTTCCCAAGTGAAATGAAACGTCAATTAAAAAGAAAGGCAGGTTAAACAATGAAAGAGCAATTACAGCGCTATATGCAGACACAAGGGCTAACGCAGGGGCAAATTGCTAAGGCGATTGGGAAATCCATCACCACCGTGAGCCAGTATTTAAAAGGCAATTACAACGGGAAAACCGATGAAATTGATGAGGCCGTTGCCCGCTTGTTGCAACGTGAAAAAGATAAGGTGGTGGAACGCCGTTTTAACAGCGAATTTGTGGAAACTTACGCGGCACAGCGTTGTTTAGATGCTATCTACATTGCCCACGCAGAAAGTGATATTGCAGTGATCACAGGGGCGGCAGGTTTAGGCAAAACCCAAGCACTAAAACACTACATGGAACGCAACCCTGAAACCATTTTTGTGGAAGTTGAACCAAGTTACAGCCCGAAAGTGTTACTTAAAAATCTGTGTCAGCAGTTGGGACTAAACGAAAACGGACTAAATCACGAGCTCTTTACCCGTATCACCGAAAAACTTGGCGAAAACCGCTTAATTATTGTGGACGAAGCGGAACTATTAAGCACGAAAAGTTTGGAATATTTACGCCGTATCCACGATTTAACCAAGTGCGGTGTGGTGTTGGCAGGAATGCCGAGATTAATCGTTAATTTAAAAGGTAAATATGGTGAGTTAGCCCAGTTATACAGCCGTGCGGGCGTACATTGCGATTTACAAAACGCCCTAGATAAGGAAGACATCGCCTTACTTGCCCAGCAAGGCTTAGGTACGGACGAATTTAACGACCTGCTTTACAAAGTAAGCAAAGGCAACGCAAGACGATTGAACAAGTTAATGCGTGGCGTGATCCGCGTGGCGGAAATGCACGGAAAACCGATTAGCGAGGCACTGATTAACCGTTATGCGGAAATGTTGATTAATTAAGGAGGAAATATGGGCTTTAAAACAAAAGAGTTTGATAACTGGATAGGAAAAAATGGTGACATTTTGATTTCTAAAAATTCAAAAGATAAATGGATTGCTGCAGGGGGATGGAGCGAAGAAGAGGACGACTTTACTTTGTACAGCGTATTAAAGAATAGAAAGGCATGGCTGAATTTTTACCGTCAAACGAGAGTGACTAAATAAGGATTAAGGAGAAAGAAAATGGCAAGAGCAGACATTATTGACACAGCTTATGCGTTACGTCGTGAGGGTGTGGAGATTGTGAAATCAAAAGATGGGCGTTTTCCGAGTTTTTTAATTTTACGCCCAAGCCAACGCTTAATAGCAAATGCAACGCAGATTGTGGAACGCATTAACGGGCAACGCCGTGAGCGGTTTATCACTCAAGTGGGAAATTGTACGGTGTACTGGTTTTGAGGTGAGCAATGGCAAAGTCTCTGGATATTTACGCCGTCTATGAGGGTGAGGATAACTTAGGAGACGGCACAGCGGAACAGTTAGCAAAGCAATTTAACTTAAGTAAAACAACGATTTACCGTTATGCTAAGTTAGGCGATAAAGGAAGTAAGAAAAAACGGTTAATCATCATCAAAATTGATAAAGAGGAAAAAGAAAAATGAAAAAAATTGCCGTAATTTGCACCGCACTTTTGTTGGCGGGGTGCATTGAAAAAGCGCCACTTAATGATATACAGCCAATAAAAAGGTATCAGGTAAGCGCATACGGCGAACTTAAAGAGGTATGTATTGATGGTGTGGTGTATCTACTACTCATAAAGGGTGGTATTACCCCAAAAATCAACGCCAATTATGACGTTTATATCTGTAACCAATCAACTAACCCATAGGAGAAAACAATGAAAACTGTAATCGAAGGCAAAACCTACTGGAAAGATGCAAAAGGCAACCTTACCCCAGAAGAATTAGTGAAAGACATCGACAAAGAACGCGATGCACTGGTGCAAGAATGGGTAGAAAAAGCCAAAGCCTTAAACGTGGAAATGAGCCGTTTTAAAGGCGGGATTTTTGGCGATATTCAGGCGTTTGTGGAACTTTCCGCCGAAAAATACGGCGCAAAACTGGGTGGCAATAAAGGCACAACGTAACGCTATTTAGCTATGACGGTAAATAAAGACGGCGACATTACAGGTGCAAGCACACCCATAATGCCAGCTACGCAAAGCACACTTGCATATAGCCATATGCCGCCTACCTAGCTAGGCAGGCGGATTGTATCAAAAAATGCCTTAAAAGGACATCTATATGCAACAACAAAAATTAACTGATATTCGCTGCAAATGCTGTAACAAACTATTGGCAAAAGCAGGCAGCTTAACGCATTTAGAGATTAAATGCGTGCGTTGCAAAACCGTAAATAAAATCAACTAACAAAATAGAGTGTCGGAGCGTCAAGAACGCCGGAACGCCATAGTGAGGACACTATGGCAAAACAACTTTTCAAACAAGCACCTCTTCCTTTCGTGGGACAAAAACGACAGTTTTTAACCCACGTTAGTCAAATTATTAATGACAATATCCCCAATGATGGCAAAGGCTGGACGATTATTGATGTATTCGGCGGTAGTGGCTTATTGGCTCATACCGCTAAACATCTCAAACCCCAAGCCCGTGCGATTTACAATGATTTTGATGGCTATACCGAGCGGCTTAATCATATTGATGACACCAACCGATTACGCCAACAACTTTACGCCATTATTGGGGAGAATACCCCAAGGAATAAACGCCTAGATGCCGATAAAACCGCTCAGATTATCCAAACAATTCAACAGGTTGATGGTTATATTGACATAAACTGTGTGGCTTCATGGCTACTGTTTAGCGGTCAGCAGGTTCGCAGTCTTGATGAGCTGTTCAATAAAATCTTTTGGAACGGCATTCGCCAAACAGACTACCCAAGTGCGGTCGGTTATTTGGATAATTTAGAGATTACCCACGAGAGTTTTCACACCTTGCTTCCTCGTTTTCAAAAACAAGATAAAGTATTATTACTCCTTGACCCGCCTTATCTTTGCACCAAACAAGAAAGCTACAAACAGGAAAATTACTTTGATCTGATTGACTTTTTAAGGCTCATTCATTTAACCAAACCACCGTATATTTTCTTCAGCTCGACCAAAAGTGAGTTTGTGCGGTTTATTGAGGCGATGGTTGCCGACAAATGGCAAAACTGGCAGGCGTTTGAGGGAGCGGAGCGGATAAGCGTCAATGCTTCATTAAACTATCAGACTAGGTATGAGGATAATTTGGTCTATAAATTTTAGGTAATTTAAAAGCCCTTTAAACTCACTTTAAAGGGCTTTGTTTTTGCAGTTTATTTTGCATAGTTTTTAGTGATTACATTATGCAAAAAACAACGCTAAATTATGCAAAAAAAATCGACAGTTTACAAAGAATATCCAAAATATGCAAAGTGCGGTTCGTTTTATCTTAATCCTAACTGCCGACGAACTTTTCGGAGCAACAGAAAAATCCATGGCCATAAAATACCACTCATAATTGCTCCAAAAATTTCTTGTGGATTAAAATCTGCATTATGTAAAAAAAGTTCAATCAAAAAGACACTCAAACGAATTGAAAACACAAAAATAATGACTAAAAAACTTTGCATCCAAAGAGATAGATTACGGATTATCAAATGATTAGCACTAATCAAATAAGCAAATACAGAAAGCACTAAAGCGTGAATACCCAAAATTGAACCTAATACTAAATCCCAAACAATACCGAGTACAAATGCACTTCCAATACTAATTTTTCTTGGTATAGCAAGAACCCAATACATCAAGACCATAACAACCCATGCTGGTTTAAAGCTTTGTAACATCAACGGCCATGGCGAAATTTCTAGTACCATGGCAACAATAAACAAGCAAATAACCACCAAAAATTGTAAAAAAACTTGACTCTTCATATCCATTGTTTCCAACTGCTATTCTAGTTGTTCTACAGGTACATCCATTGGCAAAGTTTGATCAATATGAGTTTCTGTTTCATCTTGTGAAGAAGTTGCTTCAGGTTGAACTGTCACTTTTTCTTTTTTCAATTTATTGATCTCTGAACCTTGATTTCTAAGCCTTTGACGTACAACATCACGCACTTCTTCTGGCGTTATTGACCCAACTTTTCTCATATCTTCATTAGAAGACCATAACAATAATACATATCGTAAACGCTCAATAGAGGCTAAAGGACGTGCAGTAATAGTCGCAAAATAATTTTTTCCATCACGAGAAACGTTCTCTACAACGGCAACAGGATAGCCTTCAGGAAAACGTCCACCTAATCCAGATGTAACTAATAAATCACCCTTAACTATATCAATAGAGCGAGGTACATTATCCAATACTAATTCATCGCTATGTCCTGTACCACTGGCAATTACTCTTACGTCATTTCGCAGTACTTGCACAGGAATAGAGTGAGTGACGTCTGTTAACAACAAAATCCTACTAGTATGGCGACCTACTGAAATAATTTGTCCCACTAGTCCCTTTTCATCAATCACTGGTTGCCCAACATAGGCTCCATCATCTTTTCCTTGATTGATTACAACTTGCTGACGATAAACATCTGTTTCTGCGGTTAGAATTTCTGCAATTTTCTTATATTCATCTGTTCGCAAAGGAGAATTAAGCAGCAATCGTAATCGTTGATTTTCAACTTTCAATTGATCAAGTAATAATAAATTCGCATTCTTTTCTAATAATTGCTCACGCAATACTTTATTTTCAATTTGTAATTTTGTGCTATCTACTAAATTTTGAGAAACATTATCCAACAAAGTACGAGGCGTATTAGCAAGATAATAAAGTCCACCTACGGAAGTCTCTAGCAAAGAGCGAAATTTAATCATGCCATGATTCTGACCATCAGATAAAATTAAGGCGAGAGAAACAAATATCGCCAATACTAAGCGAATGCTTAAAGAGGGAGCTTTGGTAAAAATGGGTTTCATTGCATTACTATGAAATAAAATGCAGTTCTTTTATAAATCTTATAAAAAAAGAACCGCACTTTAATAGGTATTAAAAATCATCACTGAAAATATCACCACCGTGGACATCAAACATTTCTAATGCTTCACCACCGCCACGAGCGACACAAGTCAATGGTTCTTCTGCTACAATTACAGGCACTCCAGTCTGCTTAGAAAGCAAAATATCAATATTACGCAACAACGCACCACCACCAGTTAATACCATACCTCTTTCAAAGATATCTGCTGCATGTTCTGGTTGACATTCTTCAAGTGCAGTACGCACTGCTGTAACAATACCATTTAAAGGTTGCTGAACTGCTTCTAGCACATCCTGTGAATTGAGTCTGAAAGTCCTTGGTGCACCTTCTGCTAAATTATGGCCGTGTACTTCCATCTCTTTAATTTCATCGCCTTCTTGAATATAAGCTGTGCCAATCTCTTGTTTGATTCGTTCCGCTGTTGGCTCGCCAATAATTGAGCCAAAAGTGCGTCTAACATAAGCAATAATAGCCTCATCAAAACGATCCCCGCCAATTCGAACCGATGACGAATACACTATACCGTTTAAAGCTATCACTGCGACTTCTGTTGTACCACCACCAATATCAATAATCATTGATCCAGTAGCCGTCGAAACAGGTAATTTTGCACCGATTGCCGCAGCCATTGGCTCTTCAATTAAATGAACTTCTCTTGCACCTGCACCGATAGCTGATTCTCGGATCGCACGTCGTTCCACCTGTGTTGCTCCCGCTGGAACACAAACCAACACACGAGGACTTGGTCTCATAAAATTACCACTATGTACTTGTTTAATAAAATATTGCAACATTTTTTCTGTTACTGAGAAGTCTGCAATCACACCGTCTTTCATTGGGCGAATCGCCATAATACTTTTAGGAGTACGACCTAGCATCATTTTTGCATCCTTACCTACAGCTGCAATACTCTTTAATGCTCCGTTACGTTCTTGACGAATAGCTACTACTGAAGGTTCATCTAGCACAATACCTTTCCCCTTCACGTAAATTAAGGTATTTGCTGTACCTAAATCAATAGAAAGATCATTTGAAAATAAACCTCGAATTCTTTTAAACATAAACATTCCGCAATATAAATTAGATTAAAAAAAACTCTCAACAGAGAACATGAAAAAAATTGTGCTAAATGTATCAAAAAATTAGCATCTATAACAGATCTTTTTCAAATAAATCTAATAAAACTTACCGCACTTTACTCCAAAATAAATATGATCTTTTAGCCTTTTGCTAAAATTGCTTTTAAAAAACGAGCAGTATGAGAGTTCTCCACTTGAGCGACTTGTTCTGGCGTCCCCGTTGCGATAATTTGTCCTCCTCCACTGCCGCCTTCAGGTCCAAGATCAACTATCCAATCAGCAGTTTTAATAACATCTAAATTATGTTCAATAATAATTATTGTATTGCCTTGATCCCGTAACCGATGTATAACTTCAAGCAATTGCTTTATGTCAGAGAAATGTAATCCCGTAGTAGGTTCATCAAGAATATAAAGCGTTTTTCCTGTATCTCGCTTTGATAACTCGGTGGCTAACTTTACTCGTTGTGCTTCACCACCAGATAAAGTAGTAGAAGATTGCCCTAAACGAATATAAGACAACCCAACATCAATGAGAGTTTGTAACTTGCGTGCAATCGCAGGAATTGCATCAAAAAATTCTCGAGCTTCTTCAACCGTCATCTCTAAAACTTGATGAATAGTTTTTCCTTTATAGCGAATTTCTAAGGTTTCTCGATTATAACGCTTACCTTTACATTGATCACAAGGAACATATACATCAGGCAAAAAATGCATTTCTACTTTGAGTACACCGTCACCTTGGCAAGCCTCACAACGACCTCCTCGCACATTAAAACTAAATCGACCTAGATTGTATCCTCTTGCCCGAGATTCTGGAACACCAGAAAATAACTCTCTAATTGGAGTAAATAATCCTGTATAAGTAGCAGGATTAGATCGAGGAGTTCGACCAATAGGACTTTGATCAATATCGATCACTTTATCAAAGAACTCTAATCCTTCAATCGCTTTGTAAGGAGAAAACTTAACATTTTCTGCTCTATTTAGTGCCTGTTGAGCAAGTGGGAACAAAGTATCATTAATTAAAGTTGATTTTCCCGAACCAGAAACACCAGTTACACAAGTTAGTAGTCCAACTGGAATTTCTAAATCTACATTTTTTAAATTATTTCCTGATGCACCGAGCAATTTTAATATTTTTTTTCTATCAACTGCGGTTCGTTTATTAGGAATTTCAATTTTCTTTGCACCAGATAAAAATAATCCTGTTAATGAATTTGGATTTTCCATAATTTCCTTTGGTGTTCCTTGAGCAACAATATGCCCACCATGAACCCCTGCACCAGGACCAATATCAATAACATGATCTGCAGCCATAATAGCATCTTCATCATGTTCAACTACAATGACTGTATTACCTAAATCTCTTAAATGAAGCAATGTATTTAATAATCGCTCGTTATCACGCTGATGCAATCCGATAGAAGGTTCATCAAGCACATACATAACACCAACTAATCCCGCACCAATTTGACTAGCTAAACGTATCCGTTGAGCTTCTCCACCAGATAACGTTTCTGCTGAACGAGAAAGAGATAAGTAATTCAACCCTACATTCACTAAAAATTGCAATCGCTCTTTAATCTCTTTCAAAATTTTATCTGCAATTTGAGCTTTTTGACCAGAAAGTTTCAGCTCTTCAATAAAACTTAACGCTTCACCAATACTTTTTTCAGATACAGCAGGTAAATTAGTTTCACCAATATAGACATGACGAGCTTCTAAACGCAAACGAGAACCACAACAATCAGTACAAGGTCGACTACTGATATTCTTTGCCAATTCCTCCCGCACTGATAAAGATTCTGTTTCTTTATAACGCCTTGCCATGTTATTTAAAATCCCCTCAAAAACATGACGACGTAAAACAACATCACCTCGATCATTCATATATTGAAACTCAATTTCTTCTCTATCAGAACCATACAAAATGATTTGGCGAATTTTTTTTGGTAGTTGCTCAAAAGGTTTTTCAATATCAAAATCATAATGTTTTGCTAAAGATATTAACATTTGATAATAATAGAAGTTTCTACGATCCCAGCCTTTCACTGCTCCTCTAGCTAATGAAATAGTAGGATTTTGAACTACTCGATTTTCATCAAAATATTGTTGAATGCCTAATCCATCACAAGTTGGACAAGCTCCAGCAGGATTGTTAAAAGAAAATAAACGAGGTTCTAGTTCAGGTACAGAATAACCACAATGTGGACAAGCAAAATTAGCTGAAAAAACCAATTCCGATTCAACAGGGTTATCCATATTGGCGATAATTGCTGTGCCACCAGATAACTCCAAAGCGGTTTCAAAAGACTCCGCTAAACGAGGTGCTAAATCTGACCGCACTTTAAAGCGATCAACTATCACTTCAATAGTATGTTTTTTCTGCAATTCCAATTTCGGTGGTTCTGATAAGTCCCAAATTTCTCCATCAATTCTAGCTCGAATATAGCCTTGAGCTGCTATATGCTCCAAAATTTTTACATGCTCACCTTTACGGGCTTTGATCACAGGTGCTAAAAGCATCATTCTATTTCCCTCAGGCAGAGACAATACTTTATCCACCATTTGACTAATCGTTTGAGCCGCCAGTCGTATATTATGATTAGGACAGCGAGGCTCTCCTACTCTTGCGAATAAAAGACGCAAATAATCGTGAATTTCAGTGATAGTTCCCACTGTTGAACGTGGATTATGTGAAGTAGATTTTTGTTCAATCGAAATAGCAGGAGATAAACCTTCAATATGGTCAACATCAGGTTTTTCCATTAAAGATAAAAATTGACGGGCATAGGCAGATAAAGATTCTACATAACGTCGCTGCCCTTCTGCATATAAAGTATCAAAAGCAAGAGAGGATTTTCCTGAGCCAGACAGTCCTGTAATAACAATTAACTTATCACGCGGAATGACTACATTAATATTTTTTAAATTATGAGTTCTGGCCCCTCGAATATCAATTTTTTCCATGATGTCTATTTATTTTATTAACAATTTTAGATTTTCGATCATTATCGCATACTTTCAAAAAACTGTGCAAATATCCAGTAAAATTAATTTAACTAATAGATCTTTTTTTTATTTAATGGCAAAATAGAACGAATTTTTATGAATAAGAAAAAAGTTAGGTAGAGGATTCTATGGCTGGAGTAAATAAAGTAATTATTGTGGGTAATTTAGGAAATGATCCTGAAATAAGAACTATGCAAAATGGCGAAGCTGTTGCTAATATTAGTGTAGCAACCAGTGAAAACTGGATTGATAAAAATACTAATGAGCGTCGTGAAATCACAGAATGGCATCGTATCGTGTTCTATCGACGTCAAGCGGAAATTTGTGGTGAATATTTACATAAAGGTTCAAAAGTATATGTAGAAGGAAGACTCCGCACTCGCAAATGGCAAGATCAAAATGGTCAAGATCGATACATTACTGAAATTCAAGGCGATGTATTACAAATGTTAGATAGCAAGTCTGACCGTAATCAGACTGGTGGCTATACACCTAGCTCCGTAACAAAACTAACGCAACCAAAAACGGGATACAGCCAACCAACATCTTATTCACAACCAAAGCCATCTCCGTCACTTTCTCCAACGCCTGAAGACAGCTTTGACGATGATATTCCTTTTTGAGATACGTATATATCTAAACTGTCAAAATAAATCATAGAATATCTAGGTAGAGCCTTGTAAAACAAGGCTCTACTTTTTTTTACATTTATTTTGACTAGCTATATCTTTGTTGTTAGTATTTATATATATTTTTTTGTAAAATTGAAGTCATATGCATAGATTAGAAACAATCCTTTTTACGAATGGGGAACGCTTTCCTTTATTGGTTAATAAAAAAACAGAACTACCTGATTTCTATTCTACTTTGTGGGTTACTCTAGAATTACGATATTCTGCCGTAAATACAATTAGAAACAAATTAGTGACCTTACAATGGTTAATGGAGTGGGAAAATAATAACCACTTAATAATCAGTGATTTAGTTAAAAACGAAAAACTGCTGACCGAAAGTGAATTAGAATCTCTTTTTAGGCACATGCAAATAAATGCTGCTAAACAGAAAAAGACTAACTATGTAAAGAAGCGTTTTGTTACAAAGGGACGCACTCAGTTTATTGATAGCTATCCATCTGTATCGCTTAGTCATAAATATAATAGGCTAACTACTCTTTCAGACTATATTTTATTTCTATCTAAAAGCATAAAAATCTCCGACGGATACAGGAAAAATTTAATGGAAATTATCTCATTAATTAAAGCTCATAGACCTAAAAATCATAAAGTACCCTTAATAAAATCAGAGAGTGAATTACCTGATGGACTTTTAGATGAGTTTATGTCTATTGCAAATTTTTCAAATCCGAATAATCCATTTAGAGATATTGGCATTAGAAAACGAAATCATTTAATGTTTATTTTACTAAAAGAGCTTGGTATTAGAAGAGGTGAATTACTATCAATCAAAATGGATTGTATTGATATAGCGACAGCTAGACCTTCAATTCTTCTTAAAAGAACACATGATGAAAAATATGATACAAGAAGGAATCAGGCTGTAGCTAAGACAAAAGAGCGTAGATTACCTATTTCAAATCATATAGCTCAACTTATAGATGATTATATTATGAATTATCGTTCTAAAATTTCTTATGCAAATAAACATCCTTATTTATTTGTAACTCATCGTAAAGGAAAAACATTAGGTCACCCTATTAGTGTAAGTTCGTTTGACAATGTTATTGTTCCAACAATGAAAAAAGTAAATCAGAAATTTTCTATTATTCATCCACATATATTTCGCCATGAATGGAATCTAGAGTTTTCTAGAAAAATAGATAAAAATAATGCTGGTTTAAACCATAATATTTCTCATAAAGACTACATTTCACCTGAAAAAGAGGCAAAAATGAGACAACATCTAATGGGGCACATATCGGAAAAATCAGCCCATATTTATAACCAACGTTATATTCGTGAAAAAGCTAATAAAATTTTATTAGAGATACAGAAAGATTTCCAAGAAAAGGTCAATAATTATGAGTAAAAATAAATTTCCAATAAAATCAAGAGATGGATATGAATTTTATAAGCATGAAAATTCCTAGCATATCAGTAAAGATATTATAATTAACTTTTCTCAAATTGTATTAGATATAGATAAGAAAACACTAAATGGTTTTAAGAAAACATTGGCTATATATGCTGAAAAATACTCTAGTTATCATACCATTAATATGTATAAGAGATTTAAAGAGCTAGTAATAGATACCAATTTAAAAGTAATTGATGTCCCAGCGATATTAAATTGGAAAGCTATCTTAGGAAAAAAATGAATGGTATTTAGGCACATTAAAAGGATTTTTACTCTCTTGGTATGAATATGGATATGATGGGATTGATAAATCTGTAGTCTCCTTACTTGAAAGTTTTACCTTAAGTGGAAATGATAAAGGAATATCAGTATTAACAAGGTGCCCTTACACTGGTGCATTTACTCAAAATGAAATTTTAGCTTTAATGTTTGAGCTGTCTAGGCTCTGGAAAGAAGATCTTATTTCATTTGAAACATATGCCTATATTCATTTATTACAAGCTACTGCAAGACGACCAATACAAATACGTCATTTGAAATTTGAGGATCTAAGAAAGGAAATATCAGAAGGTACTTGGAATTATTATCTATATATACCTAGTGCTAAAAAAAGAGGTACTCTATTTAGAGAGAGTTTTAAAAAACTGGCTATAACAGAGGATTTATACCTAATTTTGTTGAATTTTATAGAGCAACAATATAATAAATTACTAAAAATTATAGATGAGAAATTTATTGTTAATCACAAAATGAAATTACCAATGTTCATAAATTGGAAATGTCTATTAGGAAATATAGAAAATAAGATGTTTGATTTATCTTTATTGGATAAAGATATTTTCCATTATTCCTCTTCCGAATTAGAATTTCGTGTATTGCGTAAATTCTGTATCCTACAAAAAGCTATTTCAGAGCGAACTGGTGAAATTATTCATGTTAGTGCTAGAAGGTTTCGTTATACCCGAGGAACAAATTTGGGACGAAAAGGTGTCGGTGCTCATATCATTGCAGAACTTTTAGACCATTCTGATACACAAAATGTCAAAGTTTATACTGAAAATACAGCAGATACCGTTCAATACATCGATCGTACTATAGGGAAAGATATGGGAAAGTTAGCCCAAGCGTTCGCAGGAAAAATTATAGAGAATTTATATGAGAGTGAAAGAGGGCATGACCCTCAATCATTTATAACCAATAATGGTTCAGATACAATTGGAGCATGTGGTACAAATAAATTTTGTATAAGTAGCTATGAGAATTGCTATTTATGCCCGAGATTTAGACCATTACTTAATGGCCCACATCAAGAAATTTTAGATAAACTCTATAAGGAGAAGGAAGAGCGCTTTAAAAAAACTAAGAATATAGATTATGCCTCTTCTAAAGATCGTATTATTTTGGCTGTCGAATATGTAGTTCAAGCTTGTAATGAGATGAAAAGAGTTAGGGGGAAACATTAATATGAATAATCCAATTTTTACTCCAATACATAATAATCCTGAATTAAATTTAGCCAAATTTATTGATTTTTGTAAAAATAGACTTACTGCCTTTGGGAATGACTGCTGTAAAAACAATCAATGGAAGGCAAAGTTTGGTATATATTCGGTTCAAGTTCGTTTTTCTACAGATAGAATTAAGTCGACAGCCTATAAATATAAGCCATTATCAGAGCCATTTATTGATTTCGCAAAGGCATATATTCTTTATACATATTCTCTACAACCAATTAGACAATTAGCAAGACACATTGAAGCATTACGTTTAGTTGAAATAGCTCTTTACAATGTAAAATCTAGTGCAAACATATTACTCTTAGATTATTTAGTCATTAGAGAAGTTGAGTCTTTATCTATGAAAAAATATGAAAAAGGCTCAGACTCAATTAATAAATTGGGATATCAACTTGAAAAATTATTCGATTTTTGTCGAATAAATTATATTACTCCTAATTTACCCATATGGAACAATCCTTATAAGTACCCGAGAGACTTAACTATACTGCTTGATGAAAAGGGAAAAGAATATCGCTCTCAAAAAATGCCAACAGATGAGGAGATGATGTTGGTAGCAAAATTGTTTCATGATGCCCCTAATTTGGACAAGGAAACAGAATACTATACAGCTATTATGGCATTACTTATGGTTGCACCATCTCGTTGTTCAGAGTTAATGTCTCTTTCTATTAATTGTTTAGAATGGGAAGAAGATAGCCTAGGAAATAAACAATTGGGTATTCGCTGGATACCGGCTAAAAATGGCAAGGAGGGGTTAAAATGGATTCCTAGTAGTATGCAAGATGTCATTGTAGAAGCTGTTAAACGTTTAACGGATATTAGTTACCTTGCTAGGAAAGCTGCAAGGTTTGCTGAGGAGAATCCTAATAAGTTGATGTTTTTGGATACCAACATCCAGTCAGACTCTTCTTTATTAATGAAATCTTTAACTGAGATTGAAATAGGTAATATCTTAGGAATTGATGGAAGAAATGGAATTAATACTAAATGGTTTAAAAAGCTAATGAATGAAAATAATGGAATTATAACTTATGATACCCTAGGAAGGTTTTTATATAGAAAATACACTTCAAAATTTAATTTTTGGCCGTACGCAGATAAAAATAAAAAGGTTAAAGTCTCCGAAACATTATTACTATTTAGGGAAAACGAGTTTCATGATGATTTTTCACCTAAAAATTTTTCCTTTATTTTACCGACTGTTAATCAAATTAATGATAGATTCTGCTATTCAGAGACCAGACCTAAAACATCATTATGGGAAAAACATTGCATAGGAACATCAAAAGGTGAATTCATCAAATTACCATCACATAATGCAAGACATTGGCTAAGTACAAAAGCGGAAAGAGGAGGTATGGATGAACTAACTTTAGCTAATTGGGCAGGAAGAGCAAGAGTTGCTGATAATAAATTTTATGACCATAGAACAGAAAAGGAAAAAAGTGAAGAGACTAGAGATTTATTAATTTCGGAAGATATTTCAATTTTAGATAAAATTCATTTAAAACTTCCTATTACCTATGAAGATTTAGGAAAAGATAGAGTTGGAGTTGCGATCATAACAGAAATAGGTGTTTGCGAACATGATTATGCAATGTCTCTATGCTCACGTCATGGTGAATGTGAAACATGTAAAGAACTTGTTTGTATAAAAGATCTAGAATCATCTTTAGAAATCTTAAAAGAGAGAGAACAACTACTTATGGAACAATTCACTAGAGCTAAAAAACATCATAAAATGGGGTATTTTGGTGCTGATAGATGGATAAGTAATTTAGGGTGGCGACTAACACATATAAGAACAAAAATTAAGTTTTTAGAAAATAATGATATCCCGAATGAGGTACTATTCAGAATGCCTGACGAGTATGATCCATCACCAGTGAAATTATCTTTGCTAGAAAAAGGAATGTATGTGGATATTCAAAAAGAAGAAACAGCCAAATTAGATGATGATTTATATAGATTGATGGAGTTTTAATATGCCGAAGATTCTTATTACAGAAGAAAATTTAGAAGAAATTTTATTACTCATCAATACGTGGGATAGTAAATTAACATGGGACTTACTTTGTCATAAAGTTGCAGAATTATTAAATGTTAGAAGTATTGAGAGACAATCTTTGGCAAATTATCCAGATATTCAAAAAGCATTTAGTAAACGAAAACAAAAAATGAAAGAACAGGAAGCTGCTATTCCTGAAAAAAATGTAACTATAGATTATCTACAAAAGCAGGTAAATAATTTAAAGGCTCAAGTTCAACGCTTAGAGGAGATTAATGATAGATATAAAAAAACATTTGTTATATGGCAATATAATGCTTATATGAAAGGTATGACAGAGAATGATTTGAATAAGCCATTAGTAGCAGTAAATAGACAATAAATTATTATGATTAGGGGTATCTTGCTAAATATTTAAGGACAACGATAGTACCGCTTACCATCAATAACAAGTGTAGAAGATCAAACCTAATCTGACAGTCCCCGTTTAAAATCACAGTGTCTGTCAGATTAATTTGAGCTTAAATGCTTTTCCGCCCAAATCCGTTTTCCATCAAGTAATGTTTCCATCGGTGTTCTGCCGCAGCACATTTTTCCTTGATGTATTCGATGATGATTATAATACATTAACCATTCATCTAAATCCGCTTGTAATGTTGCTAAATCCATATAGATTGTCTTCCTAAATACGACTTGGTAAAACTCTTGTAAAATCGTCTTATGGAAGCGTTCGCAGATACCATTCGTCTGGGGATGTTTCACTTTCGTTTTCGTGTGTTCTATGTCATTTATCGCTAAATAAAGCTCATAATCGTGATTTTCCACCTTGCCACAGTACTCACTGCCACGGTCAGTAAGAATACGCAACATCGGTAATCCTTGGGATTCAAAGAACGGTAGAACTTTATCATTGAGCATATCTGCTGCACTAATCGCTGTCTTCATCGTATACAGTTTTGCAAATGCGACTTTACTATAAGTATCAATAAAGGTCTGTTGATAAATGCGTCCAACCCCTTAAGATTCCCCACATAGAAAGTATCTTGTGAACCTAGATAGCCCGGATGAGCCGTTTCAATTTCGCCACAAGCCACGTCGTCTTCTTTTTTACGCTCCAAGGCTTGAACTTAGTTTTCACTCAGAATAATGCCTTTCTCAGCAACTGCTTTTTCTAACGCCTTTAAACGCTGTTTAAAGTTAGCGAGATTATGGCGTAGCCAAATAGAACGCACACCACTGGCTGAAATAAAAATACCTTGTTTACGGCGTTCGTTACTGACTCGTACCTGCCCAAATGCCGGATTATCGAGTGCAAACTTCACAACAGCTTGCTCTGTTGCCTCATCCACACGATTTTTTAGATTAGGAACACGCCGATTTTGATTGAGTAAGGCATCCACTCCACCTTGCTCAACCGCTTGTTGATAGCGATAGAATGTATCTCGACTCATGCCCATTACCTTACAGGCTTGAGCGATATTGCCCAGTTCTTCTGCTAAATTTAATAAACCAGTCTTGTGTTTAATAAGGGGATTGTTAGAATAAAACATGAGAGTTTCCTTTTTTGTTTAGATTGAATTTGGACACTCATATTCTAAACGGGAAACTCTCACTTTTTAGAGTGAATTGTCAGATCAAGTCTGATCTTCTACATCTAAGGCTTGTTTAGCAGCCATCACACCATTGTCAACGCTGATAAACGAACTTTGCTTTTCAATTCACTGTAGTTTTGAATATCTTGGTTGTCAGTATGCAGGATTGGAAACTGTTGTTTTATTTATCCGTTTGGCTTTCGCCATTGCCGTAGCCTTTTGCCACATTGCCACCTGCCGTAACACCAAACACAAAACCGCTTGAGCCGTAGCTGATTGCTACCCCAGCATTAAAGCCGCTGGATTTGTTTTTACTTCGTTCAAGGTGATTTTCATCCACGGCTAAAATATCCACATCGCTTTCAGCTTTCAGAAGCGTACCACCTCTGCCTGAGACATCGCTACCTGCAATCGTTAAGGTCGAGTTTTTGCCGTCTCCTTCGGTTTTGATATTGACCTTACCGCTGGCGTTAATTTGGCTTTTCTCTGCCTTGTTCCCTTTGCTATGTTGGGTTTCGACACTTTTTTGCTCGCCATAAGTTATCGATACACTCACATCTTTGGCTGAGGGCTTGTGCTGGGTTTTGCCCCATCGCTTCGGCTAACTTGCCCACTTGCTCTGCGGTTCGCCACGCCTCAAAACTGGCATTCACCGCCCCTAATGCGTTGATTCGGTCGTTTTTACTGCTACCCACCGATTTTGCAGAATTTACGCTTTTTTCGACCGCTTGTATCGCTTGCACCACAGGAATATTCACCGCAATCGTCACCCCTTTCTGCTCATAAGTCCGTTTGTAGTTACTTTCATAATCTGAACGTGCTGCGGTGATCTCATAAGAAAAATCACTCCTAATTCCTATATTTCATATTATTTATACATATTTTTGTGTTATTACCATCCTGAGCCAGACACCAAGATAGTGGCGGTCTAAATCTATATCCAAGAGCATAAAGACAATCTGAAAAATAAGTATCCTCTAAATCTATATATTCTTTATAAAGCTTATACTCATCTTGATTTGAGTAAACTTCTTCCCAATTTTTATCTCCCTTATCAAGCAATTCTCTTTGAGTTGAATTCAACTTATCATAAGATTCACGCTGACAGTGTTTCCAGTCCCCAATGTTATAAGTCCCATAGACTTTTTTCCAAAAGTTACTTGAATTTGGTGAACCATTTGCCAAATAACAACCAGATAAAATTAAGGCTATGATAAATAATGTAATTCTCATTATTCATCCTCCTTATCTTTCAATAATTTTTCATTACTAAAATGGATAGTATTTGTCTTAGGCTCAGTATGTTTCCAAATGTCCTTTTGATAGTTTTTTATGCTATCAACCTTCTCTTTTAATACTCGTCCTTGCTTATCTGTACTTAAAAACTTGATGACAGTATCATCTTTATAATAAGCAGTATTATGATCCCCAGTTAAAATCCTACCCGGTATTCTTGAAAAATTATTTCCCGTTGTATTGGTGTTGCCAATTCCAATACTCCAACTTCCCGGTAAATATGGTAATCCTAGTCCTGTACCAACAATATCGCCCGGTGCTACCGCATATTCCACTTTTCCATCTCTAAATAAAGAGGAGGCTTTCTCTGTATAACCTTGATCATATAAACCAAAAGATAATCTACCTCCAATGGTTTTATTTGTCATCGGATAAGACGTATCCACTGTATTAGCGGTTAATGTCGTATTATCGAATTTCATCCCTTTATAATTTGCCCAGTTCATCGCATTCTTTGTGCTTGAAACACCTAAACTATGTGAAAGATGTTTTAAATCTACCTGTGCATTCGGATTATTGCGGTTATATTCTTCCAATAATCCCCAAACTTTTGCTTGCTCTCGGCTGGCATTTGAAGCTCCGAAAATACTCGGCATATCCAAGCCTGCTCTTAAACGCTCAAATACGGTGTAAATCAGTTCAGATTGAAGTGAGGTATAAGGTTTTCTGACCACTAAAACATCATTTTCTAAATAATCTTTGCCTCCATATTGAATAGCCCCTTGCAAGCGGTCATCATCTTTCTTATTCATAATGCCATGTGCGTATATTCTTGCTAATTGTTCATTTTCTATATTCATTATATCGATCACAAATTTCTCTAAATTTATAGCAGTATTTATAACTGGCATTAAATACAAACCCTTTATTTCTTAAACAAATGGCATATTTCCTATTTGATTGTTTTTTATTTTCTACGCCTATAACTTCAGGAAAGCCCGAAATATCTCTTATTTCAAACCCTTGAAGAGATTCACGAAAACAGGATACATGAATGTGATCAGGTAAAGGTTCCTTTGTATCTATGTGTCTCCATACATCTTCATTCCAATAAGATGAATAAGCCGGCATTAGATCCCAAACTAAACAACTAGTTATAAAGAACGGGGCAAATAAGTAAATGATAATTCTCATTATTTTCCCTCATTAACTTTATTAAATTCCCTAATACCACCATTAGGATAAATTTTATTTAAAGTATCTCTAGCTTGCTCCCGTTTTCTTTCATCTTCTTGATTATCAATTTTATAAACATACTTCAAGTTATTTATATTCTGATTAGCTTGAGAAT
>NZ_JBHTJN010000025.1:0-27461 GCF_042675725.1 Seminibacterium arietis | reverse complement strand
GCTCCACCATAGTGCTTAGATAACACTGTCGTAATCGCAGCTGTTAAAGTTGTTTTACCATGGTCAACGTGGCCGATTGTACCCACGTTTACGTGCGGTTTTGTACGTTCAAATTTTTCTTTAGACACGATTAAGTTTCCTTAAAGTGATCCCCAAAAATTCATTTGGGGATATAGTTAAACAAATTATTTTCTACGTGCTTCAATGACAGCTTCAGCTACGTTTTTAGGTGCTTCAGCGTATTTCAATGGTTCCATTGAATATGAAGCACGACCTTGAGTTTGTGAACGAAGATCTGTTGCATAACCAAACATTTCTGAAAGCGGTACTTCAGCATTGATCTTAGTTACAAATTCGTTACTCTCTTGACCGTTCACCATCGCACGGCGACGACTCAAATCACCGATTACATCACCTACATAATCAGGTGGTGTTTCAACTTCTACTTTCATAATTGGCTCAAGTAGAACAGGATTAGCCTTGTTAAATGCAGCTTTAAATGCAATAGATGCAGCTAGTTTAAATGCTAATTCAGATGAGTCCACATCATGGTAGGAACCAAAATGTAAACGAACACCTAAATCTACTACTGGGTAACCCGCCAATGGACCTGATTTGAGTTGCTCTTGAATTCCTTTATCAACAGCAGGAATATATTCCGTTGGAATGACACCACCTTTGATTTCATTAACAAACTCATATCCTGGTCCCTCAGGATCTAGCGGATATAAATCAATCACAACATGACCGTATTGACCTCGACCACCAGATTGTTTTGCATGTTTACCTTCTACATCATTTACGCGTGTACGGATAGTTTCACGATAAGATACTTGCGGTTTACCGATGTTAGCTTCGACTTTAAATTCACGCTTCATACGGTCAACAATAATATCTAAGTGTAATTCTCCCATACCTGAAATAATTGTCTCTCCAGACTCTTCATCAGTGTGAACACGGAATGAAGGGTCTTCTTGCGCAAGACGACCTAGTGCTAATCCCATTTTTTCTTGGTCAGCTTTAGTTTTTGGCTCTACTGCAACAGAGATTACTGGTTCAGGGAATTCCATACGTTCGAGGATAATTGGTTTATTTAAGTCGCATAATGTATCGCCAGTACCTACATCTTTAAGACCAATAGCTGCCGCAATATCACCTGCACGAACTTCTTTAATTTCTTCACGTTTATTAGCGTGCATTTGAACGATACGGCCAAAACGTTCACGTTTATCTTTTACTGAGTTTAATACAGTTGCACCAGATTCTACTACCCCTGAATATACTCGGAAGAAAGTCAAGTTACCCACGAATGGATCTGTTGCGATTTTGAATGCTAATGCTGCAAATGGTTCTTCATCACTTGCATGGCGCTCACCCTCAGTTTCATCTGGGTTAATACCTTTAATTGCAGGAATGTCAGTTGGAGCTGGTAAATATTCAATTACCGCATCAAGCATTGCTTGGACACCTTTATTTTTGAATGCAGAACCGCAAGTTACTAAAATAATTTCAGTTGCCAATGCACGCTGGCGTAAACCTGCTTTGATTTCTTCTTCAGTTAGGTCATCTCCGCCTAAATATTTTTCCATTAATTCTTCAGAGGCTTCTGCTGCTGCTTCAACAAGATTTTGACGCCATTCTTCGCATAGTTCAAGCATGTCCGCTGGAATGGTGTCATAAGTAAATGTCATACCTTGGTCAGCTTCGTTCCAGTTGATAGCTTTCATTTTAATTAAATCAACTACGCCTTTGAATTCTTCTTCAGCTCCGATAGGGAGTTGAAGTGGAACAGCATTTCCACCTAAACGTGTTTTAATTTGTTCAACTACACGTAAGAAGTTTGCACCTGTGCGGTCCATTTTGTTAACAAATGCGATACGTGGTACTTTATATTTATTTGCTTGACGCCATACTGTTTCTGACTGAGGTTGAACACCACCTACTGCACAGTAAACCATTACAGCACCATCAAGAACACGCATTGAACGTTCTACTTCAATAGTGAAGTCAACGTGTCCTGGAGTATCAATTACATTGATACGATGCTGTGGAAATTGTTGAGACATACCAGCCCAAAAAGCAGTTGTCGCTGCAGAAGTGATAGTGATACCGCGTTCTTGTTCTTGTTCCATCCAGTCCATAGTCGCTGCACCATCGTGTACTTCACCGATTTTGTGACTCACACCAGTATAGAATAAGATACGCTCAGTAGTAGTTGTTTTACCCGCATCAATATGCGCACTGATACCAATATTACGGTAAAGTGAAATAGGGGTTGTACGAGCCATTATTTTTTCCTTTGTTTGGAATATGAAAATTTAAATTTTAAATATGGATAAGGCTTCATCACATCATTTATGAGATGAAGCCTGAAAACCAAATTGCCCACTAATTACCAACGGTAATGAGCAAAGGCCTTGTTAGCTTCAGCCATACGGTGAACATCTTCACGTTTTTTAACTGCTGCACCTTTATTATCAGAGGCATCTGACAATTCGTTTGCTAAACGTGCCGCCATTGATTTATCACCACGTTTACGTGCAGCTTCAACGATCCAACGCATGCCTAATGCATTACGACGAGTTGGACGTACTTCGATTGGCACTTGATAAGTTGAACCACCTACTCGACGTGATTTTACTTCCACTACAGGGCGGACATTTTCTAATGCAGCTTCAAATGCTTCTAACGCTTCTTTTCCAGTGCGTTGAGATAATGTTTCTAGTGCATCATAAACGATAGATTCTGCGATAGATTTTTTACCATCTACCATCAATACATTTATAAATTTCGCAAGTAATTCTGAACCGAATTTCGGATCTGGAAGAATTTTGCGAGGTTCAATACTACGACGACGTGGCATTGTAATTTCTCCGTTATTATAATTCAGGATATTCCAAAACTCATCTTTTGCAATTAATTGCAGTTGACTGGAGTTTAGGTTTAAATGTAAAAATTTAGACGTTTGGCCTTACTCAACGGAGAACCATTAAGCTTTAGGACGTTTAACGCCGTATTTTGAGCGACCTTGTTTACGATCTTTTACGCCTGCACAGTCTAATGCACCACGTACAGTGTGATAACGCACACCAGGTAAATCTTTAACACGACCACCACGAATAAGCACAACACTGTGCTCTTGAAGGTTGTGACCTTCACCGCCAATATATGAAGTTACTTCGTAACCATTAGTTAAACGAATACGGCATACTTTACGTAATGCTGAGTTCGGTTTTTTAGGTGTAGTTGTGTACACGCGAGTACACACGCCACGTTTCTGTGGACAAGCATCCAAAGCAGGAACGTTGCTTTTTACAACCTTTTTAACACGCGGTTTGCGTACTAGCTGGTTGATAGTTGCCATTAAAAAAGCTCCAGTTTTAATTAAAAATTCTAAACAAACATGTTTTTCAACGTCTATTTCGTAAAGAAACAGACGCTAGATTCTAATCTTTGCAAAAAAATTTGTCAACAATTTAAGCATTTATTCCTCTTCTGACTCTATTAATTTTTTAGAAACGTTTTTTATGGACTTAAATAGGAGCTAGCTTTAAATCATAGTATTGTATTTCACAATTTAGTGAGACTAATTTTTAGTCCAAGTGTGAGTTAAAAATGCTGAAATCGGGATCGTAAAATAAGATCCCTTTAATTCTCCGCTATGGGGATAGACGTTCACGATACCAATTGCCATTTTGATCAAGCAAATAGCGAATGCGATCGTGTAATCGGCTTGGACGTCCTTGCCAAAATTCAAACATGCTCGGAACAACGATATATCCTCCCCAATGAGCGGGTCTAGGAACATAGAAAGGATATTTAGCTGCTATAGAGGCGGCTTTTGCTAACAAAAGTTTTTTGCTAGAAATGACCGCACTTTGTTTACTTGCCCATGCCCCTATTCGACTGGTATAAGGGCGACTTGAAAAATATTCATCAGATTGATCTTCAGGAATTTTTTTGACTTTTCCTTCAATCCTTACTTGACGTTGTAGCTCTTGCCAAAAAAAATTTAAGGCAACAAGAGAGTTTTGGCTGATGTTTTTGCCTTTTTGGCTAAGGTAGTTAGTAAAAAAAATAAATCCTTGAGAATTAACTTCTTTCAATAATACGATTCTACTACTTGGTTGACCTGAATCATTTACTGTTGCTAGATTCATTGCAGTGGGTTCTTTAATATCAGATTTTATAGCTTCATTTAACCATTTTTCAAATTGTGTAAGTGGATTATCAAGACACTCTTTTTTAGATAATTGTTGTTTAGTGTATTCTTCACGGATATTATGCAGATCCATTTTTATTCTCCACGTTATGTTTTTGTAGGTGTTCTCCATCGTTATCTCTTAAACGAAATAATATCACAATTAGAGCGATCCCAAAACTAACAGAAGTCAGGAACGTATAGCTAAAAGATTGCTGTAATTGCTGAGGAGTTTCAGGTAAAAAAGTGCGGTATAAATTTACGATAACTGAAGACAAAGTAATGCCTATGCCGATTCCCACTTGCTGGATAACACTTAGCATGGTCGAGCCTGAGCTAGCATTGTGATATTCTAAGTCACAAATAGTTAGCGTGTTGATTGATGTAAAAATTACCGACATTGTTGCACCATAGAAAATTAAAATTAAAATAATTTGCCAAATTGGACTATGTTGATTTAATAAGCTCATAGTGGCAATAATAATAGTCATGCAGCAAGCTGAATAAATTAATGTTTTTTTATAGCCAAAGACAGTTAAAATTCGAGCAATAAATGTTTTTAATAAAACTGAGCTAAGGGCGATAGGAACCATGAGCCAGCCAGTAATTTCTGCACTATAATGGAAAACAATTTGTAACATTAAAGGAAATAAAAAAGGAATACTGGAGCCACATAAACGAATAAATAAATTTGCAAAAAATCCGATTCGGAAAGTTCTAATTTGGAATAGTGTTAAGGGTAATAACACATCTTCTTGACTTTTCGCGTAAAAATAATAGAAAACCAAGCAAATACACCCCAACGATAGGATAGTTATAGTAATATTTTTAGATACGAAATTTTCTGCAATGAGATCTAGCCCTAAAGTGAGCCCAACTAGTCCTCCAGCAAAAATAATAAAGCCAACCCAATCCAGTTTATTTACTTGAGCTTTGCAATTAGGCATATATGTTCCAGCTACAATAATGCCAAGTAATCCGATAGGAATATTAATTAAAAAAATCCAGTGCCAAGAAGCGTAAGTGACCAGCCAGCCACCTAAAATAGGTCCTAAAATAGGTCCAGTTAATCCCGCCATAGCCATGATATTCCATGCATTTAGTAACTCATTTTTAGGTACGGTTCGAAGAATAGAGAGACGAGCAACAGGCATCATGAGAGAACCACCAACACCCTGTAATATACGAGCCATAACGAGTGAATTAAGTGAGACAGCACAAGCACTCAATAAAGATCCTAAAATAAATGTACAAACAGCTAGACGAAACAAGGTTAATGTGCCGTATTTATCAGCAAGCCACCCACTTAAGGGAATCAACAGAGCAACGGTTAGTGAATAGCTGATAATAGCTAACTGCATTTCTAAAGGCGATTCATTTAAACTCTTAGATATTGCTGGAAGTGCGGTATTTAAGATTGTAGCATCAAGGGTTTGCATAAAAAATGCCATTGCACCAATCCAAGCTAATTTCTGAGCTTTTGTTTGTTCTGTCATAATTTAGTCCCATTTTAACCGCACTTTTGTTGATACCATTGGAGAATGAATGTAGCAATGCTATCAATATTATTAATGTCTAATAGAGGTAGTGTAGTTTCCAGGGGATAATCAGTAGCTAGTGCTAGCACATATTGGTCTAGTATGGGTAAGGGTTTTGTCATTTCTTTACGATGAATAAAAATT
Organism: Seminibacterium arietis; assembly: GCF_042675725.1. NCBI lineage: Bacteria > Pseudomonadati > Pseudomonadota > Gammaproteobacteria > Pasteurellales > Pasteurellaceae > Seminibacterium > Seminibacterium arietis. The sequence continues at coordinate 21,578 of NZ_JBHTJN010000025.1, read as the reverse complement.
TTAGGGATTGGTTCTTGTTTAAATCCTTCGACTAAAACTATATTCACTAGATTAGAATCAAATTGCTTAGCTAAATAAGCTAATGAAGTAGGTTGAGGGGTTTCTGTCATTAATGCCCAACGTTGATCACAAGTCATGATAACCTGTGATGCTCCTGCTTCTTTCATTCTCCAGCTGTCTTTCCCTGCAATATCTACATGAGCATTATGATGAGTATGTTTGATGACAGCAGGATGTAGCTCTAGTTGTATTAGTTTTGGTAGCAGTTTTTCTAATAAAGTAGTTTTTCCACTACCACTATAGCCTGTGATGCCCAACATTAAACACATTCTTAATCCCTATATGTTATTTTATTCGAAGTAAAATTGGTTGGTAATTTGATTTTTGGTGTAATTTTTTAGCAATTAGGCGTACTATAATAAAGGAAAGTGCGGTACAAAAAAAGATAAAAACTACATTTTGCCATTCTCGTTGAAATAGATAATCAGCAACTAACGTACTGATGAGGATGACGGAAAGAGGTAAAAAATAGAGTAGTAAAACTGACGAAATTAAGCTATGTTTAGGTAGACCAATTTCAACAATTTGTCCTTTTTGTAGGGGGATAGAGCTTTCGATAGTGAAGATATGTTCCTTACTACTGCCGTTAAGTTGTGAAAGTGCGGTGCTACCGCAACTACTTTTTGCCGCACATTCACCACAAGCTGTTTTAGATTGACACTTTACAGTTGCAGTAGTTGATTTATAGTTGATTACGACAGCATGTTCTTTTAGCATACGTTATTTACTTAAATATCGAATATCTTGCACAATGCGTTTCGCCGTTGAGAGTGGCAGTTGACCAATAAAAGTAAACTCTTTATTTTCTTTGGTCTCGCTGTAGAATGTAGTTGAACCCTGTTTCCAAGCATTTTCTGGAATATTGGGAATGATTGAATGACCACAATACAATGTAAATGAGAAAAGCCCATCACTGTACAGCAAACTTTCAATTTGATTTTCTTTATCTTGATTAAGCATTTTATTGATTAATTTAAACCCTTTTGGTAACCATTCTGGATTCCAGCTAAAAGGGATATTCGTCACCTCAGAAGGCTCTACTCGAGAAATTAGAGGAGGAAATGTTATGTTATTTAAGTAATGTGGAAGATCATCCAACCCTTCATTAATATGGAGATTGACTACCCGAAATTGATCTAATAAATTTCCTTCTCTATCTAGCATGTCACTACGTAGCAAGAGATTGCTCTGTTCATCAATAAAAACTAGATATTGATAACGAAAGTCATCCTTTGGTAGGATCCGAATAGTTTGCACAATTCTATCAGCAACACGATTTCGTCCAATATTTATAAAATCATAATAGTTACTTAATAAATCAAAATTGCTCCACATAATAGAGGGTAAATTATCGACAATTTGACTGCCTTGCAGAGAAAATACTTGATAATTAGGTTGGAAATAACTGATTATATTACCACGCTGAACAATTTCCTGCGGTGCATTATCTAACGTGATTAATTGGGCGTAAATTTTTCCATTTTGGTTAACGTGACGATAACGCAACGACTCCATATTTACTGGGGTCGTTTGTACGAACGCAATTTCATAATCAAGTTGCTCATTTGCTTTTCGCATGTTCTCTAGTAACTGACGAGGAGCAGTTTTTTCTTGAGCAAGAGAAAATAACGAAATAAAAAAAGTGAAAAAAAGTGCGGTCAGTTTTTGTGATCTTTGTAATATCATAAAATTATTAATAGCTATTTTTCATTATGATGTTGTAAGCTTAATCCATCTGCATATATACGTCTTTGTAATTCATAATTTTGTAGCATAGTGGCAGTGCGTTTATTTTTTTGCTCAAGTTGAGATGGTGTTATTACATTATTTGTTGGAGTGTTATAACTGACAGCTTGAACAGAATTATTAAAAGGTAAAGTTTGCAATACAGGCATATCTTGATGTTCTTTTTCGGTTTTACTTGTAGTAAATGTTTGTACACCTATTACAGTAACCAAGCACACGGTTGCTGCAACAGCGACTTGTGTCATTGGAACAAACCAAGATTTAAACTTATTAACAAAAGAGAACTTGTTAATTTCTTTTTGCGTCGGTTGTGAAACAGTAGGAGAAGCAATTTCAATGCGTTCTTGTTCAATTAGCATCTCTATTTTGGCTGTAAAATCTGCACCCAACAGTACGTTACTTTCTTGACGCATAACAGAGCGGATAGTATGAAAATTAGCCCAGGATTCTTGTAAAACTTTATTTTGACAGATTTCATCTGTCAATTCGTTATTTACATATTCACCATCAATATAAGCAGAAAGCAATTCTTTTTGCATATCAAACTCCGAATTATTCATGTTGATACCGTTTTCATTCAATGTTGTTGAAGTAGCGGTGCTATTTTATTCTCAATAATTTCCCTTGCTCTAAAAATGCGAGACCGCACAGTACCTACAGGGCAATCCATTATTTCTGCAATTTCCTCGTAACTTAACCCCTCAATTTCCCGCAGCGTGATTGCAGTCTTTAGATCTTCTTGTAAGTTACTAATGGTATCAAAAATAATTTTTTTTAATTCACTAGATAATATTTCGTTTTCTGGTGTATCTACAATTCTTAAATTCGCTCCCACATCATAGCTTTCTGCTTCATCTGCTGCGATGTCTTCATTGGGCGGGCGACGACCTTGTGCGGTCAAATAATTTTTTGCAGTATTTACTGCAATACGATATAGCCAAGTGTAGAAAGCACTATCGCCACGAAACGAATCAATAGAGCGGTACGCTTTTATAAATGATTCTTGGACGACATCAGGAATATCATTTTGAGATATATAACGGGTCAATAGTCCAGCAACTTTATTTTGATAACGCGATACCAACAAATTGAACGCCTTTTTATCTCCCTGCTGTACTCTTTCTACCAAAGCCTGATCTGTTAGCTGTTCAGCCATACAACCTCTTATATTACTTCTGACAAGCCCTAATATTTAATACAGCAAGCTTTACATCTAACTGTTAGAGTGTCGTAAAATTTAAAAGTTCATTTTTCTGGTTAAAAATGACTAATCAGTCAAATTTAATGTGTTATGTATATGGGTGATCATCTGCTGTAATTCAAGATCTGGAGCAGGTACTTTGTTAAAAAACCACGAAAAAAGTTGTAAGTCTGTTGCAGCTAATAGTCGCAAAAATACTTCCTTTTTTTCTGTTGGTAGTTGATCAAAATGTTGCTGGAAAAATGGCATAATAACTTTATCTAGTTCTAGCATGCCACGACGGCAATCCCATTCAATACGAAATTTATTATATTTATTCATTGGATTACCTTTTCAATTCTGTGAAAGTTCATATTTTCTGATCATAACAATGGCTAGATAAAGTGTAAATATTAATTTGATTAAAACTAAAACCCAACGAGCAATTGGGTTTTAGTTTGATTAAATGAAATATTACTCTTCTTTTGGTTTTATGACAGCGTAAATAACACCTGTTAGCAATGCACCTACCGCAATAGCAAGCAAATAAGTTTTAGGGTCGCTAACAAATGGGATTACAAATAAACCACCATGAGGTGCTTGTAAACCAATTGCAGCCCAAAGAGATATTGCACCAGCAACTGCTCCGCCAATAATGCTAGAGATGATTACTCTGATTGGATCTGAGGCTACAAACGGTAAAGCTCCTTCAGAAATAAAACATAGTCCTAAAACAAAAGAGGCTTTACCTGCATCACGTTGGCTTGAAGTAAATTTATTGCGAGCAAGAAAAGTTGCAATTGCCATACCAATCGGCGGTACCATACCAGCAGCCATAATAGCAGCCATAGGAGTGTAAACACCTGATGCGATTAAACCAGTACCGAAAGTATAAGCAGCTTTGTTTACAGGACCGCCCATATCTATACACATCATCGTGCCTAACACTACGCCTAATACAATTGCATTAGTTTGCCCCATTGTGTTCAACCAATTAACTAATGAATCCATTAGTGCTTTTACAGGCGGATTGATTAAGTAGATCATTGCAAGACCTACAATTGCTGATCCTAAGAGTGGTAGGATTAAAATCGGTTTTAGTGAACTTAGGCTTGCTGGCAGTTGAATACTACTATTCAGTAATTTGACAACATAACCTGCGAGAAAACCAGCTACAATACCGCCTAAAATTCCCGCCCCCGCTGTTGTTGCGAGCATACCCCCAACTAGACCAACTGAAAGTCCAGGTCGATCGGCAATGGAAAATGCAACATAGCCAGCAAATACAGCGATCATTAGATGGAAGGCAGCACCACCACCGATCTCCATAAGTGCGGTAGGTAATCCTCCCGCAATAGTTGCGTCTTTGAAAGCTTCTATTCCAAACATAAATGAAATAGCAATCAGTAGTCCTCCAGCAACTACGAGCGGTAGCATATGAGAAACGCCGGTCATCAGATGTTTATAAAGTCCTTTTTTCTCTGTATCTTTAGTCGTCTGTGTTGACTGATCTGAGCTGTCATAGATTTTTGCTTGTTGGAATGCTTTATCAAATTCTTGGGCTGTTTTTTTCAGTGCTAGCCCAGTAGATGTACGATATAGTGGTTTTCCTTTGAATTTACTGAGATCTACATCAATATCGGCAGCTACAAAAACTAAATCCGCAGCAGTAATATCTTCAGTTGAAAGTATATTTTTAGCCCCCCCTTGACCTCGAGTTTCGACTTTAACGTTCCAACCCTTAGCTTGAGCATATTTAGTAATTGCTTCAGCTGACATAAAAGTGTGAGCAACTCCAGTTGGACAAGCAGTTACTGCAACAATATTTTTGACGGTATTATTGATTGAAGAACTTTCGCTATTTTGAACCGCACTTTTTTCAGTTGGTGCAACATAATCTTGTTTTTTAGTGAGGGCCTGTTTAATAGTATCTTCAGGTGAAAATAATAGTTGTTCCACATGAGTGACAAATACTTTTTTGCCTTCTAATCTTGAGTCAAATGGTAGTTGGTCACCAACAACCACAACTAACTCACTATCTTCTATATTATCAATCAATTCACATTCTTGTTGCTGTGTTGCTACTGCCATAATTGGCTGAAGTAAAAAAGTTTTTGCATGTCCTAATTGAGCATTCTGCATAAGAAAAATTTTCATCACAATTTCTCCTTAAATTGAAGTCATCTCGACTTTTTCTAGTATAGGTTTTAATAAATCGGGATTGGTAACTCCCACATTACTTTGTGAAACAGCCCATGCTGATACCGCACTTGCAAAAGCAAGCGTATCTTGCTGTGAAAGTTGATTAACTAGACCATAAATAAGACCCGCTACCATAGAGTCACCAGCACCAACAGTGCTGACGATATTTTCACATTTTGGTGGGCAAGCAATGATGTTTCCTTCATCGCTTAGCCATAATGATCCTTCAGCTCCTAGTGAAACAACTACATTAGCAATTCCTTTGTTTCTAATTACTTCTGCTGCTTGTTTGATAGCACTTAGATCAGGAAGTTCATGCCCAATTAGTTCCTCAAGTTCATGTTGATTTGGTTTGATAAGCCAAGGTTTAGCGTCTAATCCAGCAGTAAGTGCGGTCTTATTTGTATCTAAAATAACTTTGATATTTAAATCTGTTAATTGTGTAAGCCAATCACTAAATGCTTTTGGTGAGATACCTTTGGGGATGCTTCCACATATAGCGATTAAATCGAATTGTTGACAGTATTCAAGAGAATTAGCAACAAAAGATTGCCAATCTTGAGGAGTAATTTGATAACCTGAAAAATTGAAATCAGTTACATCACCGTCAGTTTCAGTTAGTTTAACATTGATTCGTGTTTTTCCATCGACACGTTGGAATTTGTCTTCTAATTTAAGAGAAGCAAACATATGCTCAAAGTCTTTCTGGTTTTCTTTTCCAAGGAAGCCTCCTACACAAACAGGAATATTTAGGTCATTTAATACTTTAGCGACATTAATCCCTTTACCTGCAGGGAATAATCCTAGTGTTTCTACTGCATTTACAGTTCCTAAGTTAATACGATCTAATCGTCCAACTAAATCATAAGCAGTGTTTAACGTAATAGTTGCTACTTTCATCATATTTTCCTTATTCGCCTAAGCCACTCTCGATCACATTACCTATCCCTTCAATTGCTTCTTGAGCATCTTCTCCACTAGCAACGAAACGTAAACGATGACCTTTCACTGCACCTAATGCAACGATTTTCATGAGACTTTTTGCACTAACCAATGGATTTAACCGATCTAAATTTTGTACTGCAATAGAAGAGTGATATTTTTTTACTTCATTCACTAGTGCTGTTGCAGGGCGAGCATGTAAACCATGTTCATTTGTTATTACAAAAACTCCCTCAACACTATTGCCAGTAATTTCTTCGGCAACTGGAGCTACTGTTGTCGATACTTCTTCAATACTATCTTCCTCTAATAATGAGGTCATAGAAGGTGTTTCACCTAAGCCAGCGGCAATACTTTGCCCAATGGCTTTTATAGCAGCCATTGCGTCATCACCTTCTGCAACAAAGCGTAGACGATGCCCTTGTGTCGCACCTAATCCTACAATTTTAATTAAGCTTTTCGCATTTACAGGAGCTGTATTTCGACTAATATTCTCTACAGTAATATTTGCGTTGAATTTTTTTGCTTCATTGATTAAAAGTGCGGTTGGTCTAGCATGCAAACCATGCTCATTTCGAATGGTAAATAAACCAATAACAGACCCGACAGAAGGCGTATTGTTTGACTGGACGCTTGAATGTTCTGTTTTATTAGAATGGTTTTCTTGTGTTGAATTGGTAGAAAGAATACCAAAAGCTGTGAGAATTTGGTCGCAAGTACCAGATAATAGAATTTGTTGCACTTCTGGTTTTAATAAATAAGTTAATTTTTGGTTAATTTGATCATTAATTGCAGAAACAGTTAACACGCCCTGTACTTTTTTTCCGTTGTGAGTAAATTCTGCACTAGCACGACTAAAGGCAATTGCATTTTTTTTGTTTCCAACTAAAGCATCTGTAATCCAAAGACCTTGTCCTAGAGGCAAGGCAGATGTAGAGATAACTTCGGAAATAAATGTATTATCAACCGCACTTTGTTTTTGTAGTTCACCAGCATTGATTGCAGTAAGAGTAAGTAAACTTTTGGTATCAATATTCAAATTTATAGTCTCTGAATTTATGATACTTTCATCACGACTTTTACCTGTCAGGATTGCTTTAAATTCAGTAAAGTCTCTCGTTTCAACTAATTTTTTAGCGGCTTCTTCGTCAGCTAATACATGAGTAAGACGACGAAGCAGTGATAAATGTTCGTCAGAACGAGCGGCGATTGCGATTACAATGTAAGCTTTGTTACCTTCTCCCCATTCTATTCCTTGTGGAAATTGAAAAATTTGCACTCCTGTATTTTTAACCATTGAACGAGTTGCTACTGTTCCGTGAGGTATTGCAATCCCATTGCCTAAGTAAGTTGATGTTTGTGTCTCTCGTTCTAACATACCTGCTAGATAGCCAGATTCTACATAACCTGCTTGCTCCAAGGCATTTGCAGCTAAGCTAATTACCTCTTGTTTATTTTCAGCTTGTGCCGATAAATGAACATTTTTTTCTGATAAATTAAGCATTTTATCTCCTAAATTAAATAACTAAATTTCTGTAAATCATGCTCTCATCTCATTAAATTTTTAGTCGTTTCAACAAGATGAATTATTTTGTAGTACAAAGTGTTAGTACTTCTTCAGTACCTTTAATAAAGTAGTCATCATTTAATGAGCGAACTTTTTGTGTTTGCAAATCTCTCATCGCATCATAAATTCCTTGTACTACACTTTGTTGTTCAATATATTTCCAGCAATTTGGATTTAACTTATTAAAATTTTGCTGTAAAGCTGAAGCAAATAATACTCCACTGTAATAGGCATAAATATTGCTACCATGTGAACCTTGATAAAGAGATTGTTTAATTTGTTCAGCAGAAAGTAGAATTCTTTTTAAATACCAATCGTTTACACCTGCAATAAAATTGTTGACGTTATAATCCTTGTGTATTCTTCCAGAATAAGTTTGAATTGTTGCAGCATAGGACGTTGCATGAGATTTTTGATCAATTTTATGTTGTGGGAGATTAGTAATGAGTTTTTGGTTATCACTAGAGAACGAACATGCTATAAGTAAGCTGATAGATAATATTAGTGTGAGAATTTTAACCATGATATTGTCTATATTATATTGTCTATGAAATCCATTTAAATTGTTTTCATTATACAAATAATGTTTTTTTGATCCAACATATGGGACTAAATATTGTTGACTTAACTTCTTGTCAGACCTGTCGTTGTTAAGTTTTAGTAAAAGATAGTAAATGTTAGAAATAAAAATATAGTAAAACTGTAGTTTGTTTTATTAAATAATGTTAAAAAATAAAATAAACAATCTATTCTCTATTTTATTAAACTAAGTTTTGACCCCTTGTATCAAATTTGCTAAAATTCGCCCTCTAATTGAGATTAATTCTCAATAATATTATGTTAGTGAGTAGTGATGAGCGATTACTGTTCATGTTTAGTTTAACGTTGTATTTTAAGGACGTATCAAATGCCTCAATTATTTGCATTTTTACACAGTTATGTTGACTATATTATTCTTGGATTGCTTGCATTGATGAGCTTCATTATGGTTTGGTTTGTTATTGAACGCTTCATTTTTCTAAGTCGAGTTAAGGTAATTAATTATACAAATATACATGAGTTAGATATCGATCTAAATCGCAATCTAACTATTATTTCAACCATAGGTTCGAATGCTCCTTATGTGGGGTTATTAGGAACAGTAATCGGGATTTTATTAACTTTTTATGAACTAGGAAATTCTGGCGGTGATATTGATGCAGCTGCAATTATGTTGAATTTGTCATTAGCATTAAAGGCAACCGCCGTAGGGATTTTAGTCGCAATTCCCTCAATGGTTTGTTACAACGGTTTAGGACGTAAAGTTGAAGTGAATCGCCTTAAATGGAAAGCGTTGAATGGTCAAAAAAATATAGGGGCATGATGTGAAAAAATTTGATGAGATCAATATTATTCCTTTTATCGACATTATGTTGGTATTGTTAGCGATAGTGTTGATTACTGCTTCTTTTATTTCTCAGGGTAAAATACAAGTAAATGTGCCTAAAGCAAGCACAACAGTAGCATTTAAATCTGACGATTTAGCTAAATTATTAACAATTACTGAAAATGGAAAGGTTTATTTTAATGATAAACCAGTAACAGTAGATGAATTAGAGAAAGAAGTGGCAACCTGGGCTAAAGATCAAAAAGTGACGCTAAAAGTGGATGCAAAATCCAGTTTCCAAGACTTTGTTTCTTTGACTGATTTAATGGCAAAAAATGAAATTAAAAATGTAGCTATTGTGACCATGAAAGAAAAAGGCAAGTAGATGAAAAATAAAACAAATTCTTGGCTTGGCTTCTTTGGCTCTTTACTATTTCATTTAGGAATTTTAGGTGTTTTATATTACTCCTTCAAAACGAATGACAGTGCCAATGGACATTTTGCACAAGTTTATGACACTAATATCTCTATAGAAATGATTATGGGGATGATAGTGGAAGAACCTGAGCCTGAACCTATTGTTGAGCCAGAACCTGAAATCAAAGAAGAAATACCAGATCCAACGGTTAAACCAGAGCCAGTTAAGCCGAAACCTGAAAAGAAAAAAGAAAAACCAAAAGTAAAACCTAAGAAGAAAGAACCACCGAAGAAAGATTTACCAAAAGGGGATCGAACAGTAGATTCTGATGCAAAAATTAATGCGGCAGCAACAGGACCTGCCCAAAATTCGAACAATCCTAATTTGCTAGGAAATGGAGCAAGTTCGGATCAGATTAGTGCTTATATTAGTGCATTACGTCGAGAGATTGAACGTAACAAACGCTATCCGCAGCGAGCGAGATTAATGCGAAGACAGGGCGTTGCTACAATTGCTTTTACTGTTAACAGTGATGGTGTGTTGAGCAATATTCATGTTTCTAAATCCTCAGGAGTAGAAGATTTAGATAATGCGGCTATGGCGGCAGTGAAAAGTGCGAGACCAGTAGGTCCTCGTCCTGCTGGAATGGGTTCTGCACATTCTGTGCCTGTCAGATTTAGCCTTCGCTAATAGCTAAAAAAGAGTGGTGCATTCACAAGTTATTAGAAATGCACCGCTCTTTTAGTGAGAAATCATTGCTTTTTAGATTGTTGATAAATTGCCATAGCCTGTGGCATTAGTCTTAATAAATTTTCTTGGCGTTCTTCGTCGCTAGGATGAGTAGCGGAGAGAGCCACTATTACACTTTGTGACCCAGGTGTGAGTCTCCTCATTTTATCCCACAATTTAGGTGCTGCTTGGGGATTGAAGCCTGATTTTGCCATAAGCATCAAACCCACTTCATCTGCTTCGGTTTCCGCACTACGAGAATAGGGTTTATCTAATACCCAGTCTTTAGTTAATCCTATAATAAGTCCACTGTTATTAGCACCAATTTGAGTTGATAATGCTACATGAGCAACCTCAGCTAATACATTAGTAAACTGTCCCATGTTGAGTCGTTTTTTGCCATGTTCTTTTAAAGCATGAGCCATTTCATGTCCCATTACAGTAGCAATTTCATCATTTGTTAAGTTTAAAATATCTACTAAGCCTGTATAAAATGCCATCTTTCCACCTGGCATTGCCCAAGCATTTAACTCTCTTGATCTGATAACGGTGAGTTGCCAGTTAAACGGCTGCCCAGTTTGATTTTCATATTCTGCATAAGGCTTCATTTCATTAAATACATAATGAATTCGTTTTGCTGTTAGAGAATTTACATCCACTATTCCTTTTGCTCTTGCTTCGTTGATAGTTTGGCGATAACTTTGTGCAGCTTGTTCATTTACAGTGATAGAATCGGCACAAGACGCTAAAAATAAAGTAATAGCAGGAATGAAGAAGAATATTTTTTTGATATTGTAAAACATGATATAGGTTCCACTTTACTTAATGTTATACAAAAATACCGCTCTTTTAAGAACGGTATTTTTTAAATTATTTTTTTGCATGCTCAAAGGAGTCTAAAATTTCTTTTCTTGCCGCTTCTGCATTGTCCCAGCCATCAACTTTGACCCATTTGCCTGCTTCTAAAGCTTTATAGCTTTCGAAGAAGTGCTGAATTTGGGCTTTTAACAATGCAGGTAAATCATTTACATCTTTAATGTGGTCATATTCTTTAGTGAGCTTACTATGTGGTACGGCTACTAACTTCGCATCTTGACCAGCTTCGTCAGTCATTTTTAGTACCCCTACAGGACGGCAGCGAATTACAGAACCTGGTTGTAGTGGATAAGGTGTTGGTACTAATACGTCAACAGGATCTCCATCTAATGAAAGAGTGTTGTTGATATAACCGTAGTTAGCAGGATAAAACATTGCAGTGGCCATGAAGCGATCTACAAATAATGCACCGCACTCTTTATCTACTTCATATTTAATAGGATCGGAATTGGCAGGAATCTCAATCACAACATAAATATCATCAGGCAACGACTTGCCTGCAGGAACATGTTCTAAACCCATTTAATTTTCCTTCTTTCTAAGTGTTCAATAAGCTCTCTAATTATAGCCTCATTGACTGGGATTTGTCGAGATTCGAGAAACGGCCAATAGATATTGAAAATGAGCAATGTGGTTTGAAATTTTATAAATTTGAGTATTGCTTTTTAAATTTGCACTACTATAATAGTGCAAATTTAAAATCACAAATGGAAATTAATTTATGTCGAATAAAAAAATCCCTTCAATTCTTGGTGGTGCTATGATTATTGCAGGTGGAACCATCGGTGCAGGTATGTTAGCTAACCCAACTTCAACGGCTGGTGTATGGTTTGTTGGTTCTATTATTGTGCTGATTTATACATGGTTTTGCATGACAACATCAGGGCTGATGTTATTAGAAGCTAATTTACACTACCCTAGTGGTGCAGGTTTTGATACTGTAGTCAAAGACTTGCTTGGTAGGGGCTGGAACATTATCAATGGATTATCAGTAGCCTTCGTATTATATATTTTAACTTACGCTTATATTACTTCTGGCGGTGGATTGACAGAAAGTTTTATTAATCAATCTTTGAGCGACGGAAATTTACAAGTAATTGACCGCACTTTTGCATCATTGCTATTTTGTATTGTGCTGGCTATTGTAGTATGGTTTTCTACTAAAGCAGTGGACCGTTTTAGCACAGTATTGATTGTAGGAATGGTTATTTCATTTTTCCTTTCTACTGCAAATCTAGTACTAGAAGTAAGAAGTGAAGTGTTGTTTGATACTATTACACAAGGTGAAACACAGTATCTACCTTACGTTTTAACGACTCTTCCTGTGTGTTTAGTATCATTTGGGTTTCATCAAAATATACCGAGTTTAGTAAAATATTATGATCGTAATGGTAGTCAAATAGTGAAAGTAGTTTTTATCGGTACTTTTATCGCTCTAATTATTTACACTCTATGGCAATTAGCGATTCAAGGCAATTTACCTCGTTCCGAGTTTGCTCCCGTGATTGCGAAAAACGGTGACGTTGCTACTCTTCTAGAAGCTCTTAGTGCTTATATTAAGACAGAATATATAGGTATTATTTTAAGATTCTTTGCTTATATGGCAATTGCTAGCTCTTTTTTAGGAGTAACGCTGGGATTGTTTGATTATATTGCAGATTTATTTAAATTTGATGATAGTCTAACTGGTCGCACTAAAACTGCATTGATCACTTTTTGTCCTCCCTTAATACTAAGTTTATTATTTCCTTATGGATTTGTGAGCGCTATTCAATATGCAGGCTTAGCGGCTACTATTTGGGCGGTTATTGTGCCAGTATTACTAGTGCGTGCAAGTCGGAAAAAATTTGCTAAAAGTGATTATCGTGTGTATGGAGGCAAATTGATGTTATATTTTATAAGCTTATTTGGCATCCTTAACATTATTGCACAATTAGCAGGTGAATTTGGTCTGCTACCACAATTTTTAGGTTAATTAGGCTACAAAGTGCGGTAATTTTTTAAATTTTTATCGCACTTTTGAAATTTTACATAACATGAAAAAATCTATTTACGACAGCGAAGGCTTTTTTCAGCTGTATCAAAAAATGCGGTCGAATCCTCAAAGCTTAAATGAAGTTGTAGAAAAGCCTACGATGCTTTCTTTGCTGCCTAATTTATCAGATAAAAAATTACTGGATTTAGGTTGTGGTTGTGGAGAGCATCTGCAACTATATTTACAACAGCAAGCAAAATTTGTAGTTGGGATTGATTTATCTGCAGAAATGTTAAAACAAGCGAAGCAGGATTTGCATAAATTTTGTGGAATAAAAACTAAATTTGCTTTATATGAAATGCCAATGGAAGATTTAGCACAGTTACCTGAACAGAATTTTGATGTGATCACAAGCTCTTTTGCGTTTCATTATGTGGAAAATTTCACCGCACTTTTAGTTGACATTTACGCTAAATTAAAAAAAGGCGGAGAATTGATCTTTTCGCAGGAACATCCTATTGTAACTTGTTTTAAGAATGGTAAGCGTTGGGAAAAAGATCAAAACAAACAATTTGTTGCTTATCGCCTCAATCATTATCGTGACGAGGGATTACGTAATCGTAATTGGTTTGAACAAACCTTTGTTACGTATCATAGAACACTTTCAACCATTATTAATAACTTAATTGAAACAGGATTTAAAATTGAGAAATTAGTTGAACCAATGTTAGTAGATGATGAAAAATGGCAATCTGAATTTAAAGATTTGCAACATCGACCTGTATTATTGTTTATAAAAGCAAAAAAAATTTAAAAAAAGCTTGCTAAAATATTGTTTTGGCAGTAGATTGAGAAGAAGTTATTTTTGAGGATTTTACCATTCATGATTATTAATCGCAGTTTTCATCATCACCATTCACCTGATTAATCTTTCAGGCGTTTTGTGTTGCTTGGAAGATAAAACTTCCGAGTGAATGAATGCGGTAAACTATAAAAAATTCAACCTCTCGGAAGTCTCTTCTGAGAGGTTTTTTTATAACTTGAGGTTATTAATTATAAAAAATGAAATTTATAGTGAGGGAAAAACATGTCAAATAGTAAGAGACTTCGTGTCGCAATACAAAAATCAGGGCGTTTAAGTAAGGAATCACAATCGTTACTTAAATTATGCGGTGTAAAAATTAATTGGAATGAACAGCGTTTGATTGCATATTCAGAGAATATGCCTCTTGATATTTTGCGAGTGCGTGATGATGATATACCAGGTTTAGTTTTTGATGGTGTTGTAGATTTAGGGATCATTGGTGAAAATGTATTAGAAGAGCAAGAGTTAGGGTGTAAATTTGCAGGTGTAGGAGTGCAATATAAAATGTTAACACGACTTGATTTTGGAGCTTGTCGTTTATCTATTGCCCTACCACGTGATGTACCTTATTCCAGTATAGAAGATTTAAAAGATGCTCGTATTGCCACTTCTTATCCAAATTTATTAAAGCGTTATATGCAACAACAAAATGTGCCATTTAAAAACTGTTTATTGACAGGCTCTGTCGAAGTTGCTCCTACAGCGGGGCTAGCCAGTGCAATTTGTGATCTAGTCTCTTCAGGGGCAACGTTAGAAGCTAATGGCTTGCGTGAAGTTGAAGTGATTTATCAATCAAAAGCTTGTCTAATTCAGCGTGTAGCAGAGTTGGGTGAAGAAAAGCAAGCACTTGTGGATAAGTTACTTACACGTATTCAAGGCGTGCAACAGGCTAATGAAAGTAAATATATTATGTTGCATGTTCCAAAAGAAAAATTGGAAAAAGTTACCGCACTTTTACCAGGAGTCGAGCATCCGACCATTTTACCACTCGCACATGATAATAATAAAGTAGCGATGCATGTAGTAAGTCAAGAGAATTTATTTTGGGAAACAATGGAACAATTAAAAGCAGCTGGTGCAAGTTCAATATTAGTATTACCGATTGAAAAAATGATGGAATAAGTGATGAAAACCCTAATTTGGAATAATTTAAACGATCAACAAAAGCAAGAAGCACTAACAAGACCCGCTATATCTGCCTCTGAAAGTATTAAAAGTGCGGTAGAAAAAGTTCTGAATTTAGTGCAAGAAAAAGGTGACCAAGCATTATTTGAGTTGACAGAAAAATTTGACAAAGTGCAGTTGAAAAGTTTAACCGTTACTGATGAACAAATTTCAACAGCTAGTCAGCGAGTACCTGTAGAGTTAAAGGAAGCAATTCAAAAGGCGAAACGTAATATTACTGCTTTTCATCAGGCTCAAAAAGTAGCATCTGTTGATATTGAAACTCAAAGTGGTGTGCGTTGTCAGGTGTTAACTCGCCCAATTAACAGCGTAGGTCTATATATACCAGGTGGTTCTGCTCCGCTATTTTCTACGGTATTGATGTTAGCCATTCCTGCTAAAATTGCAGGGTGTAAAAAAATTGTGCTTTGTTCGCCCCCGCCTATTTCTGACGAAATCTTGTATGCTGCAAATTTATGTGGTGTGGATACTATTTATACATTAGGTGGTTCACAAGCTATTGCAGCTATGGCATTAGGTACAGAAACGGTTAGTAAAACAGATAAAATTTTTGGACCAGGTAATGCTTTTGTTACCGAAGCTAAGCGTCAAGTGAGTCAAATGTTAAATGGATCAGCAATTGACATGCCTGCAGGTCCATCAGAGGTGCTAGTATTAGCAGATGAATTTGCTGATCCTGATTTTGTTGCCAGTGATTTACTTTCTCAAGCAGAACATGGTGCAGATAGTCAAGTTATTTTAGTCACCCCAAGTGAAGAACTGGCTACAGCAGTACAGCAAGCTATTGATAATCAATTGGTATTATTGAAGCGAGCTGAAACTGCTCGAAAAGCACTTTCTCACAGTCGTATTTTCATTGCTGAAGATCTTCGTCAGTGCGTAGAAATTAGTAATCAATATGCCCCAGAGCATTTAGTTGTTCAAACAGAAAATGCTCGTGCGTTGCTACCATTTTTGGACAATGCTGGGTCAATCTTTTTAGGAGCATATTCTCCTGAAAGTATGGGAGATTATGCGAGTGGAACAAATCACGTATTGCCAACTTACGGTTATACTCGCACTTATTCCAGTTTAGGATTATCAGATTTCAGCAAACGAATGACAGTTCAAGAACTTACGCCACAAGGCTTTAAAGATCTTGCTAGAACTGTTGAAATTATGGCTGAAGCGGAACAGTTGGATGCTCACAAACAAGCAGTGAGTATTCGTTTAGCTAAATTATACAAGTAGGGAAAATTATGAGTATTGCACAACTAGCTCGAAAAAATATCCAAGTTTTAACTCCATATCAATCTGCTCGTCGTTTAGGTGGAAAGGGCGATGTATGGCTAAATGCGAATGAATACTCAGTTTCGCCAGATTTTAATTTAACTGACCGCACTTTCAATCGGTATCCAGAACCTCAACCACAAAATGTTTTGCATGCCTATGCAAACTATGTGGGAGTACAAGTAGAAAATTTATTAGTCAGCAGAGGTGGCGATGAAAGCATTGAGTTGCTCATTAGAGCATTCTGTGAAGCTGAAGATGCTATTTTGTATTGTCCTCCTACTTATGGAATGTATGCTGTAAGTGCCGAGACTTGTGGCGTAAAAGTAAAAACTGTGCCATTAACGACTGATTTTCAACTAGATTTATCGGAAATTGATCATAATCTTTCTGGTGTAAAAGTGGTGTTTGTGTGTAGCCCGAATAATCCTACAGGTAATTTAATTGAGCGAACTCATATTATTCAGTTGCTTGAAATGACTAGAAATAAAGCTATTGTGGTGATTGACGAAGCGTATATTGAATTTTGTCCGCAAGCAACTTTTGTCAATGAACTAAAAAATTATCCACATTTAGCGATTGTACGCACCCTTTCCAAAGCGTTTGCGTTAGCTGGTTTGCGTTGCGGTTTTACTATTGCCAATGCTGAACTTATTCAAATTTTACAAAAAGTAATTGCACCTTACCCATTACCAGTGCCTGTGTCAGATATTGCCACTCAAGCATTGTCAGCAGAAAAAGTAGCAGAAATGCGAAGTAGAGTAAAAAAACTATTAAATGACCGCACTTTTTTGATTAATCAATTGACTGAATTACTACAAGTTGAAAAAATTTTCCCTACTGAAGCTAATTATGTCTTAGTCAAGTTTAAAAACGGTAATGAAACGTTTAAATGGCTTTGGGAGAAAGGTGTTATTCTTCGTAATCAGCATCAAGCTTTAGGATTACAGAATTGTATTCGTATTACTATTGGTACAGATGATGAAAATAGTAAATTGATTAATTTAATTAAATCAATGTGTTAAGTGAAGGTGTTACAATGAAACAACAAGCTATTTTATTTATTGATCGAGATGGTACGCTGATTGATGAACCTAAAACTGATTTTCAAATTGACAGCTTAGAAAAACTGAAATTTGAGCCGAATGTTATCCCAGCACTGTTAAAATTAAAGTATAAATATCGCTTTGTGATGGTCAGTAATCAAGATGGATTGGGTACCGATTCTTTTCCTCAAGCTAACTTTGATAAACCACATAATGCAATGATGGCGTTATTTAAATCGCAAGGGATTGAATTTGATGATGTTTTAATTTGTCCTCATAAGCCTGAAGACGGTTGTGATTGTCGTAAACCGAAAACAAAATTATTACAAAAGTACATTAATAAAAATTTATATGATCCCAGCAATAGTTTTGTCATTGGCGATCGTGCTACAGATGTTGAGCTAGCAAAAAATTTAGGTATTAGAGCTTTACAGTATCACCCTGAAAAACTTAATTGGAATTTAATTGCAGAGAAATTGTTATCACAACCAGTAACTAATATCGGAGATCGCACTCCACGCTATGCAGAAGTAGTACGAAAAACTAAAGAAACAGATATAAAAGTACAAGTTTGGCTTGATGAAACGGGTATAAATAATATTCATACAGGAGTTGGTTTTTTTGATCATATGTTAGATCAAATTGCTACTCATGGAGGCTTTCGTATGAATATATACTGTAAAGGCGATTTACATATTGATGAGCATCATACCGTAGAGGATACGGCTCTTGCTTTAGGAACAGCATTAAAACAAGCACTTGGTGATAAAAGAGGGATTGCTCGTTTTGGCTTTGTTTTACCAATGGATGAATGTAAAGCAGAATGTGCATTGGATCTCTCTGGTCGTCCTTATATCAAATTTAACGCTAAATTTAAACGAGATAAAGTCGGAGATTTCAGCACTGAAATGACAGAACATTTTTTTCAATCTATTGCTTTTACCTTATTGGCAACATTACACTTAAAAACGAAAGGTGATAATGATCATCACAAAATTGAAAGTTTATTTAAAGTGTTTGGACGAACCTTACGCCAAGCGATTCGTATTGAAGGAAATGAACTTCCAAGTTCAAAAGGAATGTTGTAAAAAATAAAAAGTGCGGTATTTTTTTAAGAGTTTTATGTTAATTTAGATAGTTAATTACAATAAAAAACCGTGAATTTTTATCAAATTCACGGTCATAATTAAATGATACAATTATTTCATTAATTTTGCTTTATAAGTTGGACACATTAGATTATCAACAGAAAGAATATCATCAAGTTCTGATTCAGTGAGTAATCCCATTTCTAATACGGCTTCACGTACGCTACGTCCAGTTTTCGCACAAGTTTTACCAACAATATCACCATTATGGTGTCCAATAAACGGATTGAGGTAAGTAACAATACCAATGGAGTTAAACACATAGCTTTCACAAACTTCTTTATTAACAGTTATACCATCGATACATTTATCCCGTAAATTCACGCAAGCATTAGCAAGAATATCAATACTTTCAAACATCGCTTGTCCAATAACAGGTTCCATCACATTTAATTGCAATTGTCCTGCTTCTGATGCAAAAGTAACTGTCAGATCATTACCAATCACTTTAAAACACACTTGGTTAACTACTTCTGGTACGACAGGATTTACTTTCGCTGGCATGATTGATGATCCAGCTTGTAATTCAGGTAAATTGATTTCGTTTAAGCCAGCTCTTGGTCCAGATGATAACAATCTTAAGTCGTTACAAACTTTAGATAATTTCACTGCAGTACATTTTAATGCACCATGTACCATTACATAAGCACCACAATCAGAGGTAGCTTCGATCAAGTTTGGTGCTTTCACACAAGGTAGTCCAGTAACTTCAGATAAGCGTTTCACTGCAAGTTCAGCATAGCCTTCTGGAGTATTTAGTCCAGTACCTATTGCAGTTGCCCCTAAGTTTACTTCTAATAACAATTCCGCTGCACGTTTTAAATTTCTAACTTCTTCATCTAACAGTACAGAGAAAGCTTGGAATTCTTGCCCAACAGTCATTGGTACAGCATCTTGCAATTGGGTACGCCCCATTTTTAGTACTTTTTCGAACTCTTTCGCTTTATTTTCAAAACCTTGTTGTAGATAAAGGACCTTAGTAACTAATTTCATAATGCTGTTATATACAGCGATACGGAATCCAGTTGGATAAGCATCATTTGTAGATTGGCTAGCATTGACGTGATCCATTGGATCTAAATGTTGATATTCTCCTTTTTTATGCCCTAAAATCTCTAAAGCAAGATTAGCGATTACTTCATTAGTATTCATATTAACGGAAGTGCCAGCCCCACCTTGATATACATCAGAAGGGAATTGATCCATGCATTTACCGTCTACTAACACAGCATCACAAGCGTTAACGATAGCTTTAGCAATATGTGCTGGAATTGTACCCAATTCTCCATTAGCGAGTGCGGTAGCTTTTTTTACCATTACCATTCCACGTACAAATTCTGGTACGTCTGAGATAGTAACATTAGAAATATTAAAATTTTCGACCGCTCTTAAAGTATGAATTCCCCAATAAGCATCAGCAGGCACTTCACGTTCGCCTAATAAATCAACTTCAGTTCTTGTTAACATGATTGTTCTCCTTTTTCTCAATTGGATGATTTTCGTTATGTATTATAGAGAAGAAAAAAGATTAAAAATGTGATCTTTATCACATTTTTAATCTTCTTCACCGACATTTAACTAATTAAATTCATTAGTTTTTTTAATCAATCTTAGTGATCATGGAAAACAGTTTGAGATTTTTTGAGCTATACATTATCCCATCATTATGTATTGTATCTACACAATAATTAGTATAATCATTTGTGTAAAAAAACAGTATATAATCATAATTTATTCAATCAATTGAAGATAGAAAAAATTTTATGATCGATCACTGCGAATTTATCGCATTATAAAATTGCTGTGTGTAATTATATTTTTGGAGTACAATTCAGCTTGTTTTGGATCAAATTTCAATGAAAATAAAAGAGTTTTAGGAGTAAATAATGAAAACGGCGTATAAGGTTTTAATTTTTGCTACTTTTTTAAGTAGTTCATTTTCTGTTTTAAGTAACACATTGCCTGTTGTATCGGAAAGAATCGTAGATTATGTAGATAATAACTCTGTAAAAGCGGAGGATATTTCAGAACTTGATGCTTTAAATGAAGAGCAGCTATTTTATGCTTTGACTTTTAAGCATAGAGAAAAGCTATTTGATGCTTTGGCTCCTAAGCGTAAATAACTATGCGATAAAAGTGACTATGATGGTGTAATGAGTTTTCTTGAAGGGGAAGTTGCAGACGCTCTGAAAAATATGAAAATAAATGACGCTGTCTTTAACTCTGCAATGTTTGATTTAGCTTTAATGTATGGGGGGATGGCAGAGGTTTGTCCAGGACAAGAGATAATAATAAATAGGGATAAAGCACTTATGTTGCTTCAAAGAGGAATAGAGAATTCAAAGATAAATGAAAGAGATAAATTTTTTGCGAAGCTTATGTTTGTTGCTATTTTGACTCGCGAGAGCCCTGATTTAAAAGCTGACCTGAAATCACTAAAAATACTTGAAGAAGTAGCTGATTGGTCGAATGAATATATTTGGTCGAATGGAGAGTATCAAAACTCCGATAAAGTTGCTGTATTTATGAGAGCCTTCGCAACTTTTTTCCTAGCAGATTCTTATATGGGTAAAGATAATGCACTAGCCTATAAGTGGCTTAAAAAATCAACTGAGCTAGGAGACAATTTATTAGAACGATATATAACTACTTATAATGGACTTGGAAATGAGGATGAGTATGTTGTCGCTCCAAATAAGCCTTTAGCGATGAAGAAGATGAAAGCACTATGTGAATCAAGTAATAAAGGGGCATTTAAAGGGACAGCTTTTGAAAAATATGGCAAGACAGGTTGTTTTTATTATAAAAGAATGAAAGAAAATCACCCTGATCCTTTTAACGAGAAAGATTTCCAAAAGTGGTCATTAGGTAAATAACTTGATGTTATTTTGGTCAATTGGTAATTTTTTTTGGAAAAAAGTAAAAAAGTAGTTGCATAGGATTAAGAATTGACTATAATGGGGGGCACACAACGACACGGCGTTGTAAGTAGATGACCGTGTCG
>NZ_JBHTJN010000024.1:0-6332 GCF_042675725.1 Seminibacterium arietis | reverse complement strand
TACTGTGGGAGCGGGTGTTGTAGCTAGAATTATTAAGTAATTTTAGATAGACGATACTGAAATAATTATAGAGAGGGTACTTTAGGTACCCTTTTTTTTAAGCTGATAAAATCACCGCACTTAGGAGGCATTTTTGCTAGTTACAGAATATATTGACAATATTAAAGATTGAGATATAGAATGATTACGTTTTTATTATTCTCTAGAATAATAATCTGTCAAAAACTATCTCTAATTATGGAATCCTTATCATGAAAATCTCTTCTTTAACCCTTACATTATTTACTTGTCTTTCATGTGCATCTTGTTCAGTAAATAGCACTGTTTCAACTCCTAATAAAATTGATTTTGCTGGACAACACACTCTAGAATGGAATCATAAATTCAATAATGATTTATTTGGAGGTATCTCAAGCCTTTATTTTGATAATAAAACAGAAGTGTTCTACGGTATTTCTGATGATAAAGAAAAAACGAGAGTATATAAAATTAAAATGGATTTATCAGAGAAAGGAATCAATAACTTTAAAATTGACAATGTAATCTATATTCAAGATCCATCCGAAAGCTTAGATGCCGAGGGGATTGCCCTTTTGGATAATAAATCGTTCTTTTATACTTCTGAAAGAGGGAATATTTTACGGCTGAGCAATATTAACGGAAAGTATATTAAAAACTTTGATCATGTTATTCCAGATTACTACAAAGTCAAAGATAATGAAGGTCACCGTTTTAATTTAGGAGCTGAAGGCTTATCTATGACGCCAGATAAAAACTATCTCTTTTTAGCTTTTGAAAATACATTAAAACAAGATGGTGAAATTAATTCCGCTAAAAAAGGAAGTTTGAGTCGAATTCTAAGATATAAATGGGATAAAAAGGCTAAAGAACTGGTTCTTGATGGTGAGTTTTTGTATGAGATAGGTCCTATTCCAAAAAAAGAAATTAAAGAAAATGATAAATCGGATAATGGCGTATCTGAAGTTTTGGCATTAAATGAAAATAAACTACTTATTATTGAAAGGGCGGGTATCCAGTTGAATGAAAAAGACTGGGAGAATAAAATTAAAGTTTTTTATGTTGATCTTTCAAATGCTACGAATATCAAGAATGTTGTAGCAATTGATGAATTAGATAAAAAACCTGTTACAGCTAAAAAAGAACTATTTATTGATTTCAATAAAGTAATGAAAGAGAATCCAGACTGTATTGAAGCAATAACATTTGGTCCTAAAATTAATGGTCAAAAAACTTTAATTTTTGCAAGTGATAGTAATTTTAATGATACTCAAGCAAACAAATTCTACCTCTTTATTGATAAAAAAGGAGTTTTAAACTAGGATTGCACTATTTTGCATAGTATTTCAGAAGTATTTTAATCTGCATATTTTTAAAACTTTGACTCCGTAATTTTTGTGATTACAAGTAGGAAATAGAGGGATAAAATGTTATAATAGCAGTTTAAGATAAAATCCCAGTTAAGAGTTAGTAATGGATTAGATGATATGTCGTTAGATATTGAAAAAAAGAAAAATACTTCTGAACTTACAGAAAGTTCCAAATCAAAAATTGTAAACCGATCGTTGTGGCTACTTTCAATTGTTATAATTTGCATCGCTGCGTTTGGGAATATTTACTTTGTTGAAAAATTCGTTTTACCTATACGTGTTGTTGGTGTTGTTGTTTTGTTGCTGATTGCGTTTGGAATTGCATCAACTACTAATCAAGGATCTAAAGCGTTAGTTTTTTTGAAAGATTCTAGAGCAGAATTGCGAAAAATTGTGTGGCCTACTCGTCCAGAGGCAATGCAAACCACTTTAATCGTTATTGGTGTTACTGTGGTTGTATCGTTAATTTTATGGGGATTAGATTCTATTATTGTGTCCATAATTGGTTTTCTAACAAATTTGAGGTTATAACATGGCAGAAAATATCGCTAAAAAGCACTGGTATGTATTGCAAGCATTCTCTGGTTTTGAGGGGCGTGTCGCAGCAACCTTACGTGAATATATAAAATTAAACCAAATGGAAGATCAATTCGGTGAAGTATTAGTGCCAACAGAAGAAGTCGTAGAAAATGTCGGTGGCAAACGTCGTAAAAGCGAGCGAAAATATTTCCCTGGATATGTGTTAGTACAAATGGAAATGAATGACTATACATGGCAATTAGTACGTAGTGTTCCTCGAGTAATGGGATTTATCGGTGGCACCCCAGATAAGCCAGCACCGATTAGTAATCGTGAAGCTGACATTATTTTAAATCGTTTAGAGCAAAATTCTGATAAGCCAAAACCAAGAACAGTTTTTTCTCCTGGAGAAGAAGTTCGAGTGAAAGAGGGGCCTTTTGCAGACTTTAATGGTATTGTGGAAGAAGTCGATTATGAAAAAGGTCGTTTGAAAGTATCTGTATCTATTTTTGGTCGAGCGACACCTGTTGAGTTGGAGTTTGCTCAAGTAGAGAAACAGAATAACTAACTTGTAATCACTTATTAAAAAACACCAAATTTTATTTGGTGTTTTTTATAGAATCTATTTAGTTAGATTACTATTTATTACATAAGACTTTATTCCTATTTGATAAATACTCAAGCTTACAATATCGATTTAAATATGAACTTACGCTTGAAAAGTAGTCATAATAACGTTAAAATATGCGACTTATTACAACGAGTATCTAACTCGTGTTTTTACTAAAATAATTGGGAAGCTAATTTATTAGCGTTATTACCCACAATTAAGGAAACTAAAATGGCAAAAAAAGTACAAGCTTATGTCAAGTTGCAAGTTGCAGCTGGTATGGCTAACCCATCACCACCTGTTGGTCCTGCGTTAGGTCAACAAGGTGTAAATATTATGGAATTTTGTAAAGCATTTAATGCTCGTACAGAAAGTTTAGAGAAAGGTCTTCCAATCCCAGTTGTAATTACTGTATATGCTGACCGCTCTTTTACTTTTGTGACAAAAACTCCACCTGCAGCAGTGCTGTTGAAAAAAGCGGCAGGAATCAAATCTGGTTCAGGTAAACCTAATAAAGATAAAGTAGGTAAAGTGACTAGAGCACAAATTCGTGAGATTGCTGAAACTAAAGCCGCTGATATGACAGGTGCAACTGTTGAAACTAAAATGAAATCTATTGAAGGTACAGCTCGTTCAATGGGTTTGGTTGTGGAGGATTAATCAATGGCTAAAATAACTAAACGTATGAAAGCAATTAAAGCAGGTGTTGACTCTAATAGATTTTACCCTATTGACGATGCCATTGTACTTTTAAAGCAATTTGCTACAGCAAAATTTGTAGAAAGTGTTGATGTCGCAGTAAATTTGGGGATTGATCCACGTAAATCAGATCAAAATGTACGTGGCGCGACTGTGTTGCCACATGGAACAGGTCGCAGTGTACGAGTCGCTGTATTTACTCAAGGTGCAAATGCTGAAGCGGCAAAAGAAGCTGGTGCAGATTTAGTAGGAATGGAAGATCTTGCTGAACAAATCAAAAAAGGTGAAATGAATTTTGATGTTGTTATTGCATCTCCAGACGCTATGCGTGTTGTTGGTCAGTTGGGGCAAATTTTAGGACCACGTGGCCTAATGCCAAATCCAAAAGTAGGTACTGTAACACCTAACGTTGCTGAAGCTGTGAAAAATGCAAAATCAGGTCAGGTTCGTTACCGTAACGATAAAAATGGTATCATCCATACTACAATTGGTAAAGTGAGCTTTTCTGAAGCACAATTGAAAGAAAATCTACAAGCTTTGTTAGTTGCTTTAAACAAAGCAAAACCATCTACATCTAAAGGTATTTTTATTAAGAAAGTAACCCTTTCAACTACCCAAGGTGCAGGTGTTGCTGTAGATCAATCATCTCTATAAGTTATAATTGATAGATTATTTCTTGAAAAGAATAAAGCCTTGCATTTTAGCAAGGCTTTATTTATTTTGTATTGCTTTTTTGATTTTAATATACGTCATAATTACAATATGACAGCTAGAAAGTAACAGGAAAATTACGAAACATAAAAACTCCCCAAGCTATAACCTGGGGAGCTAACTTTTCAAAAATTACAAAATTTCTTTTGCTTTACGAACTATGTTATCAACTGTAAATCCAAATAATTCAAATAATTGATTGGCTGGTGCAGATTCACCAAAGCTATTCATACCTATAATTCGACCTTCAAATCCAATATACTTGAACCAAAAATCTGCAATACCAGCTTCTATAGCTATCCTTTTCTTCACTGAGGCTGGTAATACTGAATCACGATAACAGAGGTCCTGCTTGTCAAATACATTAGTTGATGGCATAGAAACTACTCTCACTTTTATTCCTTCCGAACAGAGTTGCTCTGCTGCTTTTACGGCTAATTCAACTTCTGAACCAGTTGCAATTAAAATTAATTCTGGGGTACTTTCACAGTCTTGCAATATATAGCCACCACGCATTATGTTAGATAATTGCTCTGAAGTGCGGTTCATTTGAGTTAAATTTTGACGAGTAAAAATTAACGCACTTGGTCCATCATTTCTTTCAATAGCCATTTTCCATGCTGCGGCTGATTCTACTTGATCACAAGGTCTCCAAGTATCTAAATTTGGAATTAGACGTAAGGCACTAGTCTGCTCAACTGGTTGATGGGTTGGTCCATCTTCTCCTAAACCAATAGAATCATGAGTATAAACAAATAAAGTACGCTGTTTCATTAATGCAGCCATACGTATTGCATTATGAGCATATTCCATGAACATTAGGAAAGTTGCTCCATAAGGTATAAATCCACCATGGAGTGCGATACCGTTCATTATTGCCGACATGCCAAATTCACGCACTCCATAATTTATATAATTACCATCCACATTTTTATCAGAACGAATAGGCTTCGAGCCTGACCAAAGAGTTAAATTTGAACTAGCTAAATCTGCTGAACCACCTAAAAATTCGGGTAAAATATGGGCATAAGCTTCAATCGCATTTTGTGATGCTTTACGACTGGCTATAGTGGCAGGATTTGCTTGTAATTTTTCTAAAAAAGCTTGAGATTCTTTTTCCCAATTTGTTGGTAATTCGCCAGCTAAACGACGTTTTAATTCTGCACTTAATTCAGGATAAGCTTTCTCATAAGCTATAAACTTTTGATTCCACGCATCTTCTGCTATTTGACCTTTCTCTCTGGCGTCCCATTCTTGGTAAATATGAGTTGGAATTTCAAATGGTGCATAGTTCCAATTTAACGCTTCGCGAGTTAACGCAATCTCTTCATCACCCAGTGGAGCACCATGACTATCATGAGAGTTCGCTTTGTTTGGAGAACCAAAGCCAATAATTGTTTTACAAATAATCAGAGTAGGTTTATTTTTTTCTTCTTGTGCTTTTTTAACCGCACTTGCTATTTGTTCTGAATCATGTCCATCAATTGCGGGAATAACTTGCCATCCATACGCCTCAAAACGTTGCTGAGTATTATCTGTAAACCATCCATCAACATGACCATCAATAGAAATATTATTATCATCATAAAATGCTATTAATTTTCCTAAGCCTAGTGTTCCAGCAAGTGAGCAAGCTTCGTGAGAAATACCTTCCATTAAACAGCCGTCACCTAAAAATACATAAGTATAGTGATCAATAATATTGTGGCCATCTCGATTAAATTGTCCTGCAAGAGTTTTCTCTGCAATTGCCATACCAACCGCATTAGTGATACCTTGACCTAAAGGACCAGTTGTAGTTTCTACTCCTGGAGCATAGCCATATTCAGGGTGTCCTGGCGTTTTTGAGTGAAGTTGACGGAATTGCTGTAAATCACTAATTGAAAGATCGTAACCTGTTAAATGTAATAAACTATAAATAAGCATTGAGCCATGTCCATTAGAAAGTACGAATCTGTCACGATCTGGCCAATTTGGATTATTAGGATTATGTTTTAAAAAATTACGCCATAATACTTCTGCAATATCAGCCATTCCCATTGGTGCACCTGGATGACCTGATTTTGCTTTTTGCACTGCATCTATACTTAAAAAACGTATCGCATTCGCAAGCTCTCTATTATTTGCCATATGTATTCTCCTTAGAATATAAAGAAAGATAAGATATTTATTATTTTACCGTATTTTTAATGGGAAATAGCAAATATTTTTATAGTAGATAAGCTATAAAAGTTATTTTTATATACGAATCAATAATCATAAAATAGCAATATAAGATCTCCTAAGTGCGGTGATTTTATCAGCTTAAAAAAAAGGGTACCTAAAGTACCCTCTCTATAATTATTTCAGTATCGTCTATCTAAAATTACTTAATAATTCTAGCTACAACACCCGCTCCCACAGTA
>NZ_JBHTJN010000023.1:0-4180 GCF_042675725.1 Seminibacterium arietis | reverse complement strand
TGCCCGAAACGCCTAAACTATGTGCCACATTATTTGCATTTATCGGCGTTTTACCTTGAGCAATTTGGTGAGCATTATATTCATCTAATTTTTTATTGATTTGAGCTTGTTCTCTTGTCGCATTTGAAACTCCAAATATGCTCGGCATATCTAAGTCTAAGCCTGCCTTTAAGCGTTTGAATAAAATCATCCCTAATTCCTATATTTCATATTTTCTATACAAATCTTTGTGTTATCTCCATCTTGTGTTAAACACCACGTCAATGGTGCTTTAAAGCGATAACCAAGATCATAATAACATTGTCTGACTATTAGAGTAGCTTTCGGGATATACTTGGATAATTCCTTATATTCTTCATTAGACAAACTCTCTTTATTCCTAAATTTGTTATATAAGAATAGACTTCTTTCTCCTAGGGAAGCATAAGCTTTTTGCTCACAGTTCCAAATTTCTCTAACAGATATTATTTGTCCATCTTTCATCCAAAACTTTACATCAGACGGAGAACCGTTTGCTAAATAACAGCCGGGAAGTAATAATACAAGGCAAGTTAAATATTTATTCACCTTTCGCCTCCTTATTTTCTTTTATAATCTCCTTACTTCTAAAATAAATTATTTCAGTTTTTGGTCCAACTTTACCCCATGTTCTTTCCTGATAATTTTTGACTTCATCAAACTTATCTGTATTTGGCATTAGGAATCTAATTACATCCTCATCTTTATAATAAGCCGTATTATGATCCCCAGTTAAAATCCTACCCGGTATTCTTGAAAAATTATCTCCCGTTGTATTGGTATTACCAATTCCAATACTCCAACTTCCCGGCAAATATGGCAATCCAAGCCCTGTACCGACTATATCCCCCGGAGCTACCGCATATTCCACTTTTCCATCTCTAAATAAAGAGGAGGTTTTCTCTGTATAACCTTGATCATATAAACCAAAAGATAATCTACCTCCAATGGTTTTATTTGTCATCGGGTAGGATGTACCTACTGTGTTAGCGGTTAATGTCGTATTATCGAATTTCATCCCTTTATAATTTGCCCAGTTCATCGCATTTTTACTGCTTGATACGCCTAAACTGTGTGATAGATCTTTTAAATCTACCTGTGCATTCGGATTATTCCGGTTATATTCTTCCAATAATCCCCAAACTTTTGCTTGTTCTCGACTGACATTTGAAGCTCCGAAGATACTTGGCATATCTAAACCTGCTCTTAAAATAACATAATTAACCAATATTTATTTTCTATATTTATCATAAGCATTGCAAACATCTTCCAGTCTATAACAATAAGCACTAAACATTTTTACTTTAAAAATAAATCCATTTTCATATAAACACTTTCCTTCTATATCATATATTCTATCTAGATTATTAAGATACTCTTTATCAACTATATTAGGATTTGGTTTCCGTTTTATAACACTAAATGAAGCGTAGTCTGCACACTCTCCAAGTATTTTTTGAGAAACTTCTTCTCCTGTTGCTCGATGAACCCATTTTGCATCACTATCAGATATAGAATATAAAGGGACTAATGAACAAGATGATATAAATAGACAAACAAAAAAATATATTATATATTTCATATATCACTCCTGATTAATAGTGTTAAGTTTTCTATTACTATCAACAGGATAAACTTTTTGTATAACCTCCTCCGTTTTTTCCCATTTCTTTTCTTTATCTCCATTCTCCTTAAATTTATAAACATACTTCAAATTGTTTATATTCTGATTAGCATCCGAATGTGCTTTACCAAATCCTAACCCCTCCACCTGCTTAGCATTCGGATTGTTTCCTATAAATAATCCTCCTAAACCCTTATAAACCCAATCTCCTTTCACTCCATGATATTCAGTATTTACATCACCAAACAGTCCTTTTGCTTGTTTATCTATTTCTTCAGACGGATAAGAACCACCTAAATGCAAGAAATTAATCTTCGTGTTCTTATATTCATTTCCAACATACTCTGACCAATTCAGCATATTTTTATTACCTCATACACCTAAACTATGAGCCACATTATTAGCAGTGATTGCGGCTTTTCCTTCAGATATTCTATGCGCATTATATTCTTCCAATTTCTTATTGATTTGAGCATGATCTCGTGTAGCATTTGATGCACCGAAGATACTCGGTAGATTTGCCCACGCTCTGAAACGTTCAAATCCAGTAAAGATAAATTCATTAACATACCCAGCACTGCCACGATTTAAAATAACTGCGGTTTCATCAATTGAGGATAAATCATTATCGTATAAAATTGCACTGGATACTTTGTCTTCTCGTTTCAGATTCAGCATTCCTGCAGTAGCAACTTTACTTAAAAGTTGAGCTTGCTCATCTGTTAGAATTTTATCTCCATAAATTATCACTCTTAATTGAAAAATCCCTTCTAATTCCGATATTTCATATTTTTTATACAAGTCTTAGTATTATCTCCATCTTGAGCCAAACACCAAGATAACGGTGCTTTAAAACGATAGCCAAGATCATAATAACATTGACTATTAGGCGGTATAAGCTCACTTAGATAAAGATATTCTTGATATTCATTTGGATACTCAGTTCTCATTATTGAAAATCCATCATTCGAATATCCCAATTCTTTATAACGGTCTTCTAAATATTCAAGTCTCTCTTTATCTTTTTTATTTAGAGTAGATTTACTCCTCTCGAAACAAAATTGTCTTTCTGCATAAGAAATATGCTTACCATCTTTAGTCCAAAATTTATAAGAATTTGGTGACCCATTAGCCAAATAGCAACCTGAAATTAGAAAAGGGAATATGAGTACTAATTTTTTCATTATTCACCTCCCTTTTTATCCTTTAGGGATGTTTTACCATTAAATTCAATCACTTTTGTTTTTGGACCAATTTCTCCCCAGACTTTTTTCTGATAATTGATTATATCTTTTCTATTACTTTCATTTTTTTCACTATTGCGGGGATTTAAGAAATTTATTACAGCTTCATCTTTATAATAAGCAATATTATGATCTCCTGTTAATATCCTACCCAGTATTCTTGGGAAATTATTTCCCGTTGTATTGGTGTTGCCAATTCCAATACTCCAACTGCCCGGCAAATATGGCAATCCAAGCCCTGTACCAACAATATCGCCCGGTGCTACCGCATATTCCACTTTTCCATCTCTAAATAAAGAGGAGGCTTTCTCTGTATAACCTTGATCATACAAACCAAAAGATAATCTTCCTCCAATAGTATTATTGGTCATCGGGTAAGATGTTCCCACCGTATTAGCATTTAATGTCGTATTATCGAACTGCATTCCTTTATAATTTGCCCAGTTCATCGCATTTTTTGTGCTTGAAACGCCCAAACTATGTGAAAGATGTTTTAAATCTACCTGTGCATTCGGATTATTGCGGTTATATTCTTCCAATAATCCCCAAACTTTTGCTTGCTCTCGGCTGGCATTGGAAGCACCAAAAATACTCGGCATATCTAAGCCCGCTCTTAAACGTTCAAACACAGTGTAAGTTAGCTCAGATTGAAGTGATGTATAAGGTTTTCTGACCACTAATACATCATTTTCTAAATAATCTTTTCCGCCATATTGAATTGCACCTTGCAAGCGGTCATCATCATTTTTATTCATAATGCCATGTGCGTATATTCTTGCTAATTTTTCATTTTCTATATTCATTGTATAGTTCACATACCTTTCTAAATTTATAACAGTATTTATAACTGGCATTAAATATAAAACCTTTTCTTCTTAAACAAGAGGCATATATTTTTTCTGATTTTGCCCGATTATCCTCTCCTACTACACTCGGTAGTCCTGATATATTTTTAATCTCAAACCCTTCAAGGGACTTATTAAAGCAATCCATATCAATATCTCTACTTAAAGGTTGCTTGGTATTTTTATGTATCCAAATATCTTCATCCCAATACGAGGAATATGACGGCATTAACTCCCAAAATAAACAGCCAGTCAGAACTAAGGAGGCTAATAAACAAGTAAACAATCTCATTTATTCACCTCATTTACTTTATTAAATTCTCTAATACCACCATTAGGATAAATTTTATTTAAAGTATCTCTAGCTTGCTCCCGTTTTCTTTCATCTTCTTGATTATCAATTTTATAAACATACTTCAAGTTATTTATATTCTGATTAGCTTGAGAAT
>NZ_JBHTJN010000022.1:0-2552 GCF_042675725.1 Seminibacterium arietis | reverse complement strand
TTTCTAGCTTTCTAGCTTTCTAGCTTTCTAGCTTTCTAGCTTTCTAGCTTTCTAGCTTTATCATTCTATTCTCTACAAAAATCTGAAACAAGCTGTCTATCCTTTAAGTCTCTTTATTCTCTATTCTCTATTCTTTATTCTCTCAACACCCAAAACCCTTGAGCGTTGTATGGTTAAGTCTCTCGGGCAATTAGTATGTGTTAGCTCAATGTATCACTACACTTACACACCACACCTATCTACGTCGTAGTCTCCAACAACCCTTACAGCCTTATAAACTGGGAGAACTCATCTTAAGGCAAGTTTCGTGCTTAGATGCTTTCAGCACTTATCTCTTCCGCATGTAGCTACTCGGCAATGCGTCTGGCGACACAACCGAAACACCAGTGATGCGTCCACTCCGGTCCTCTCGTACTAGGAGCAGCCCCCCTCAATTCTCCAACGCCCACGGCAGATAGGGACCGAACTGTCTCACGACGTTCTAAACCCAGCTCGCGTACCACTTTAAATGGCGAACAGCCATACCCTTGGGACCTACTTCAGCCCCAGGATGTGATGAGCCGACATCGAGGTGCCAAACACCGCCGTCGATATGAACTCTTGGGCGGTATCAGCCTGTTATCCCCGGAGTACCTTTTATCCGTTGAGCGATGGCCCTTCCATTCAGAACCACCGGATCACTATGACCTGCTTTCGCACCTGCTCGACTTGTCCGTCTCGCAGTTAAGCTGGCTTATACCATTGCACTAACCTGACGATGTCCGACCGTCATTAGCCAACCTTCGTGCTCCTCCGTTACTCTTTGGGAGGAGACCGCCCCAGTCAAACTACCCACCAGACACTGTCCGAGTACCCGTTTCAGGTACTTCGTTAGAACATCAAACCTTAAAGGGTGGTATTTCAACAACGACTCCATGCAAACTGGCGTTCACACTTCTTAGTCTCCCACCTATCCTACACATCAAAATTCAATGTTCAGTGTCAAGCTATAGTAAAGGTTCACGGGGTCTTTCCGTCTAGCCGCGGGTACACCGCATCTTCACGGCGATTTCAATTTCACTGAGTCTCGGGTGGAGACAGCCTGGCCATCATTATGCCATTCGTGCAGGTCGGAACTTACCCGACAAGGAATTTCGCTACCTTAGGACCGTTATAGTTACGGCCGCCGTTTACTGGGGCTTCGATCAGGAGCTTCTCTTTCGATAACACCATCAATTAACCTTCCAGCACCGGGCAGGCATCACACCCTATACGTCCACTTTCGTGTTTGCAGAGTGCTGTGTTTTTAATAAACAGTTGCAGCCAGCTGGTATCTTCGACTTACTTCACCTTCAGAGGTTATCTCCTACAATTACCGTAAGCGCACCTTCTCCCGAAGTTACGGTGCTATTTTGCCTAGTTCCTTCACCCGAGTTCTCTCAAGCGCCTGAGTATTCTCTACTTGACCACCTGTGTCGGTTTATAGTACGGTTTAGTATGAACTGAAGCTTAGTGGCTTTTCCTGGAAGTGTGGTATCAGTTACTTCGTTCCCTTGAGAACTCGTCATCACCTCTCGTTGTATTCGGACAAGCGGATTTGCCTACCTGCCCCAACTACCAGCTTAAACGACCTATTCCAACAGGTCGATAACCTAACCTTCTCCGTCCCCACATCGCATTCATACCAAGTACGGGAATATTAACCCGTTTCCCATCGATTACGCTTTTCAGCCTCACCTTAGGGGCCGACTCACCCTGCCCCGATTAACGTTGGACAGGAAACCTTAGTCTTTCGGCGAGCGGGTTTTTCACCCGCTTTGTCGTTACTTATGTCAGCATTCGCACTTGTGATACGTCCAGCAGACTTCTCAATCTACCTTCTTCCGCTTACACAACGCTCCCCTACCCAACAGTTATTCACTGATGCCGCAGCTTCGGTGCTATATTTTAGCCCCGTTACATCTTCCGCGCAGGCCGACTCGACTAGTGAGCTATTACGCTTTCTTTAAATGGTGGCTGCTTCTAAGCCAACATCCTAGCTGTCTAAGCCTTCCCACTTCGTTTCCCACTTAATATAGACTTTGGGACCTTAGCTGGCGGTCTGGGTTGTTTCCCTCTCCACGACGGACGTTAGCACCCGCCGTGTGTCTCCTATGCATTACTCTTCGGTATTCGCAGTTTGCATCGGGTTGGTAATCCGGGATGGACCCCTAGCCGAAACAGTGCTCTACCCCCAAAGGTATTCACATAAGGCTCTACCTAAATAGATTTCGGGGAGAACCAGCTATCTCCCGGTTTGATTGGCCTTTCACCCCCAGCCACAGGTCATCCGCTAATTTTTCAACATTAGTCGGTTCGGTCCTCCAGTTAGTGTTACCCAACCTTCAACCTGCCCATGGCTAGATCACCGGGTTTCGGGTCTATACCTTGCAACTATTCGCCCAGTTAAGACTCGGTTTCCCTTCGGCTTCCCTATTCGGTTAACCTCGCTACAAAATATAACTCGCTGACCCATTATACAAAAGGTACGCAGTCACAGTATCTCTACTGCTCCCACTGCTTGTACGTACAGG
>NZ_JBHTJN010000020.1:0-1667 GCF_042675725.1 Seminibacterium arietis | reverse complement strand
GTGTCGTTTTCAGCACCTTGAAGACACGCTGCAACACCGGGGCATTGGGCATTTGTTGTGAGCCTGTCCGGGCTCCCATAGATTGACCTTTATGGACACCCCGGAGGGGGACTATCTCATAAACGGTGTATCCGGCGGTTTGTTTTAGTAGTTTTCAGCTGCCGGGAATCGGTCGCTGAAAGTGATGGCGAAGGCGTTCAAAGCGGGCTTCCAGCGCATTGTCCATCGGGTCCTGCCGGCACCGGTCGGATCGAGGGATCGGGTGACCAGATACAGGCACTTTAGCGCAGCCTGCTCGGTCGGGAAATGACCCCGGGCCTTGACGGCGCGCCGGTACCTGGCGTTCAACGATTCGATCGCGTTGGTCGAGCAGATCACGCGCCGGATTTCCACGTCGTAGTCCAGGAAGGGGATGAACTCCTCCCAAGCATTTTCCCAGAGCCGCACGATCGCCCCGTATTTCCTGCCCCAGCGCTCCGTCAGCTCCTCGAACGCTGCCCGGGCCGCCGTGGCGTTCACGGCTGTGTAGATCGGCTTCACATCCCGTTTGAGCGCATCCCAGTCCTGCTTCGAGGCCAGCCGGAAGGTGTTGCGGATCAAGTGGATGATGCACGTCTGGACGGTCGTCAGCGGCCACACGTTCGCCACGACCTCGGGCAGGCCCTTGAGCCCGTCGCAGACCAGGAAAAAGCTGTCCTTCACGCCGCGGTTCTTGATGTCGGTGAGCACGCTCATCCAGAACTTCGCGCCCTCCCCGCCAGTGCCGGCCCACAGGCCCAGGATGTCCTTCTCCCCGGCCAGAGTGACACCAATAGCGGCATAGACAGGGCGGTTGGCGACCTGCCCGTCCCGGACCTTGACGACAATGGCGTCGATGAAGATCGCCGCGTAGACCTCATCCAACGGCCGGTTCTGCCACGCGGCCATCTCTTCAAGCACCCGGTCGGTGATCCGCGAGACCGTCTCCTTGGACACCGAGGCGCCGTAGATCTCGGCGAAATGGGCGCTGATCTCCCCGGTCGTCAGGCCCTTGGCGTAGAGCGAGAGGACCATCTCATCGACCCCGGTCAGCCGCCGCTGGCGCTTGGCGACGATCTTCGGTTCGAACGTGCCCTCCCGGTCCCGCGGAACATCGATCTGCACCGGGCCGGTCGTCTCCGTCAGCACGGTCTTTGACCGGGTGCCGTTGCGCGAGTTGGCAGTGTCCTTGGCCGCCGCATCGTGCCTTTCATAACCGAGATGCTCGGTTAATTCCTCATCCAGCGCGGTCTCGATGACGGTCTTGGTCAACTGCTTGAGCAGCCCATCAGGGCCGGTCAGCGCCAGGCCCTGTTCCTTGGCCATCCTCACCAGCTCACGGGCGGCATCGACCTCGGAAGTGTCTGTCAGTTTTTCAACGGTCTTGGTACTCGGCACAGCCTCAAGTGTTGCGGCCATATCGGGCTCCTCCCCGCCAGGCTCACCGCCCGGCGTGTCGAGCCGGATACACCGTTATTTACACAGTCCCCTTAGCGTCGGATATTTCACTTTTTCACAAGCCACCCCGTTGACTCCACCTGAGTGCTGCCGGGGGATGCATACCGGCATCCCCAGCATGCCACGGAGCAGCCGATGTGACGTGGCACTGACGCGTCGGACATGGCGACGGGATCGTGCTGCAACTCAAG
>NZ_JBHTJN010000019.1:0-913 GCF_042675725.1 Seminibacterium arietis | reverse complement strand
TGTCTAAAGAAAAATTTGAACGTACAAAACCGCACGTAAACGTGGGTACAATCGGCCACGTTGACCATGGTAAAACAACTTTAACAGCTGCGATTACGACAGTGTTATCTAAGCACTATGGTGGAGCGGCACGTGCATTTGACCAAATTGATAATGCACCAGAAGAGAAAGCTCGTGGTATTACAATCAACACGTCACACGTTGAATATGATACAGCGATTCGTCACTATGCACACGTTGACTGTCCAGGACACGCTGACTATGTAAAAAACATGATTACAGGTGCGGCACAAATGGATGGAGCTATTTTAGTAGTAGCAGCGACAGATGGTCCGATGCCACAAACTCGTGAGCATATTCTTTTAGGTCGCCAAGTAGGTGTTCCATATATCATCGTATTTTTAAACAAATGCGACATGGTTGATGATGAAGAGCTTTTAGAACTTGTTGAGATGGAAGTACGTGAATTACTTTCTCAATATGATTTCCCAGGAGATGACACTCCAATTGTTAGAGGTTCAGCATTACAAGCATTGAATGGAGTAGCGGAATGGGAAGAGAAGATTTTAGAATTAGCAAATCATCTAGATACTTACATTCCAGAGCCAGAACGTGCTATTGACCAACCATTCTTACTACCGATTGAAGATGTATTTTCAATTTCAGGACGTGGAACCGTGGTAACAGGTCGTGTAGAACGTGGTATTATTCGCACAGGTGATGAAGTTGAAATAGTAGGTATTAAAGAGACTGCTAAGACAACAGTAACAGGTGTAGAGATGTTCCGTAAGTTATTAGACGAAGGTCGTGCGGGTGAAAACATTGGAGCCTTGTTACGTGGTACCAAACGTGAAGAGATTGAACGTGGTCAAGTATTGGCTAAACCTGGTTCAATTACTCCACACACAGATTT
>NZ_JBHTJN010000018.1:0-830 GCF_042675725.1 Seminibacterium arietis | reverse complement strand
GATAATATTAACTTCAATATAAAACATAAATCGCTCTATATCTCCATCCATACCTATAACAAATAACTACCAGCATACTACCTGAGACTCAGTTTTCAGCTTGTTTCCTATTTTTTAAAGAACAGTTGACTCTTTTTCAATCGTCATACTTAAGAAGATAAATTAACAAATTAATAAACTAATAAATCAATAAGTTAAAAAAAAGAAAATATAAAAAATATATAATACAAAAAGACACTCAACAAAAAAAATTACAAAAATATAAACATTGCTTATTTCTTCTTTGTAAAGATTATTCTTAAAAATATCATTTAATCTTCTTAAGTATGATGACTTAAGTCTTAGCAATATTATCTTTTAGTTTATTACTAATCTTAGTGGTGGAGATAAGCGGGATCGAACCGCTGACCTCCTGCGTGCAAGGCAGGCGCTCTCCCAGCTGAGCTATATCCCCATTGAGATAATAATCTTATAACTACATGAAACAAATAAACAAAAGCAACTTCTTATAAACTCTTAGTTTATCTTAAACCTTGCCTCAAGCTTACTTATTTCATCATATTTTCCTTTTCGTCACCTTTGAAAACCATACCAGCTCAAAAGTGGTGGGTCTGAGTGGACTTGAACCACCGACCTCACCCTTATCAGGGGTGCGCTCTAACCACCTGAGCTACAGACCCAAAAGGATTGCATTATCGCTTCGTCTTAAATGTGTAATAACACTACTACACCTTTTCTGCTCTCTCTTGTCTACAACCAATATAACAATCTGTGT
This sequence comes from Seminibacterium arietis, assembly GCF_042675725.1. Taxonomy (NCBI): domain Bacteria; kingdom Pseudomonadati; phylum Pseudomonadota; class Gammaproteobacteria; order Pasteurellales; family Pasteurellaceae; genus Seminibacterium; species Seminibacterium arietis. The sequence continues at coordinate 55 of NZ_JBHTJN010000018.1, read as the reverse complement.
GAACACTTCAAAGCCTGTCTTATATTGTAAGGTAAGGAGGTGATCCAACCGCAGG
>NZ_JBHTJN010000017.1:0-778 GCF_042675725.1 Seminibacterium arietis | reverse complement strand
TCTATTTCACTCCCCTCACCAGGGTTCTTTTTACCTTTCCTTCACAGTACTGGTTCACTATCGGTCAATCAGGAGTATTTAGCCTTGGAGGATGGTCCCCCCTTCTTCAAACAGGATATCACGTGTCCCGCCCTACTTCTCGCAAGCCTAGTACCACAACTTTATTTTCAAGTACGGGGCTATCACCCTCTATGGCAGAGCTTCCCAGCTCTTTCCTCTAATACCGCTGCTATCACTTGCTGGCTACTTCGCTTTCGCTCGCCGCTACTAACGAAATCTCGGTTGATTTCTTTTCCTCGAGGTACTTAGATGTTTCAGTTCTCTCGGTTCGCCTTGCTTGACTATCTATTCATCAAACAATGCTAGGTTCTTCACCTAGCGGGTTTCCCCATTCGGATATCTCGGGCTCAACGCTTCTTATCAGCTCACCCAAGCTTTTCGCAGATTTGCACGTCCTTCTTCGCCTCTGATTGCCAAGGCATCCGCCCTGTACGCTTAGTCTCTTAACCATACAACCTCAAGAGCTCTTCGCTTTCGCTTCTCTTGTGTCACATTCATAAAAAACTTTATTATTCACTTGCATCCCTTTTATTATGCAAGTCAATCTCTCAGACTTTGACTCAGTCAGTATCTCAATAATTATTCTATCCAGATAATATTAACTTCAATATAAAACATAAATCGCTCTATATCTCCATCCATACCTATAACAAATAACTACCAGCATACTACCTGAGACTCAGTTTTCAGCTTGTTTCCTATTTTTTAAAGAACAGTT
>NZ_JBHTJN010000016.1:0-776 GCF_042675725.1 Seminibacterium arietis | reverse complement strand
GTTTTTTCCTTAATGTCGTTGTAGTTTTCTGCCCAGCCTGTGCGGTAGTTGTAGTTTGCAGGAGTTGGGCTTTGCATTACCGCTTGTTTGTGTTGGCGTGCGGTGTGGTGGTTGGCGTTTTCGGTTTCTAATATGCCTTGAATAACCGCCATTAAGCCGTTGCGGTCAAGTTCTATTTCGCTGTTGTCGGCACAGGTCCAATTTATTTTTAATTTTGGGTTGGCGTCCATTGCCATTTTCACGCCTAATATTTTGGTTTTGCTTTCGGTGTCGCTATCTAGCCATTTGTTGAGCGGTTTGATGTAGACACCGCCTGCGGTGCGGTCGTCTCGGTATTGGTTGATTTTTTCGCATATTTGTTCGCGTTCATGCTGTAAAAGTGCGGTGGCTTTTTCTTCGTCCACGGTCCAGCCGTTTCCGTTCCAACGTGCCAGCGGATCGGCGGACTTTTCGACCCATTGATAATTGCCGTTAAATTCCACTAATACATGGCTTTCAAGTTCGCTTTCATTGATGTCTTGTGCTATCCAGTTTGCTTTGTCTTGCGGTTCTGGATAGATTTGATAGTTGTTTAAGTTGTGTTTTTGAAAGTAGATTTTCATGATTTTTCCTTAAAAGTCGTCAATAGTACTTTCTGATTCTGTTGGGTGTTCTTGGTTAAATTCTTCACCGCCTAAGGCAATTACTTCTTTGATTACAGCGGTTCTATCTCGCCAACTGTCTTTCCAACTGCCTATATCTTTATCTATTAATGGGGTGATAGTGATTTCGGTTTC
>NZ_JBHTJN010000015.1:0-576 GCF_042675725.1 Seminibacterium arietis | reverse complement strand
GCTGGAATGTGTAGTCGCCGACGTTATAGACAGCGTGGTATGGAGCCCCCTTCATCTGGCGGCGATACGTCGAACGATCCTTTAGGAGGTCGCTGAAGTTTGCAAACCATTCCTTGGTCTTACGCAAGCCCGGGGCGCTGATCGCCTGTTCTGCTTGTCTGTAGTGCGCGCCTTGGATACCTGTGTTCGGCACAAATGTGTAGAGACGTTCTGCCGAATTCTGAGGGTTACTCAGCTTCAGGTAGTAGGCCTCAAAATCACCCGCACCCTTGATCAGCGGATACAGAAGGTCCGGCTCGACCCACGCAGTTCTGCGGGCCCCTAGATCCTTGCGGCCAGCATTGGGCCGGCTCGCGATCTGAACGTGTGTGCCGTTGTCTTGGAGCACAGGAACGAAATAGACCCCGTTCAAATCGGCTGTGATGCCCTTGCGGCCGGCTACCCAGGAGCATTTCCCCGCAAGATAGCGCAGGACCTCATGTCTTCCCGGCGCAAGTACACTCCACGGTGACCCGGGAATCAACGGTTCCACCGGCCCTGCGTCGTTCATCGTCGGAGTAATGAGGCCTCGTATGG
>NZ_JBHTJN010000014.1:0-514 GCF_042675725.1 Seminibacterium arietis | reverse complement strand
GCGCCCCCCGGCCGCCGTGCTTCAGTGCATTAGTGAGTGATTCCTGCACGATCCTGTAGACCGCGACCTGCTGGCCCTCGGCCAGCACGACAGGGGTGCCCGAAGCGGTCTGGGAAATGTTCAGCTTGTCCGCCAGTTCCTTTATCAAAGCGCCCACATCGCCTACCCCGGGTTGCGGCCCGGTGAGTCCTTCATCTCTGCCGCCGTCAATGACCCGTTGGGTGTCCACCAAGGCCTTGCGGGCTGAGTCGGCGACATTTTCCAAAGCAGCCCGGACAGGGGCAGGCAAATCCTGGCTAACGTAACGAGAACCGTCCGCTTGAGCCACGATAACCGCGAGAGAGTGAGCGAGGACATCGTGGAGGTCTCTGGAGATACGGCTGCGTTCCTGCTCAAGAATGAGATCCACTTCGGCAGCGTGCAGCTTCACCTCGGCCGACCGGCGCTCCCTAGTAAGCAGGGCGCGTTCTTCAAAATTCCGGATCAGATAGCCGGCCAGCCAACAGGTCAGCAT
>NZ_JBHTJN010000013.1:0-503 GCF_042675725.1 Seminibacterium arietis | reverse complement strand
TCAAATGCGACAAGAGAACAAGCTCAAATCAATAAAAAATTAGATGAATATAATGCTCACCAAATTGCTCAAGGTAAAACGCCGATAAATGCAAATAATGTGGCACATAGTTTAGGCGTTTCGGGCAATAAGAATATGCTGAATTGGTCAGAATATGTAGGAAATAAATATGACAATACAAGAGTTAATTTCTTGCACTTAGGCGGTTCTTATCCGTCAGCCGAAATAGATAAGCAGGCGAAAGGGCTGTTTAACGGTGTGAATACCGAATATCATGGTGCAAAAGGTGATTTTGTATATTCAGGAATAGGAGGTTGGTTTATAGGAAATAATCCGAATGCTAGACAAGTAGAGGGATTAGGATTTGGTCAAGCTCATTCTCAAGCTAATCAGAATATAAATAACTTGAAGTATGTTTATAAAATTGATAATCAAGAAGATGAAAGAAAACGGGAGCAAGCTAGAGATACTTTAAATAAAATTTATCCTAATGGTGGTATTAG